>DASZXJ010000044.1:0-33496 GCA_035545895.1 Tepidisphaeraceae bacterium
ATGCAGCGCAACAAGTCACAGCCGCTGAGGGCGACGCCGATGCACAAACCCCTTGCATTTCTCCCCGCATCAGGGGCACTCCATGCTTAATCAAACGCATGGGTTGCGAAAAGGTTTCAAAAAGATTCGAGAAATAAGAACGACGCCCAATCCCGGCGCCAGCCAGACCATTTTCTGCTCGATAAACCCCATCCAGAACATCGGCATGGCGATCAATACGGCGATCGCAAATAAAACGAGGTGCTGCAAAATGGGTTTCCCTCCACGGCTGGGCAACATGACCAGCCATATGTAGGCTGGAAAGATCAGCCCGTAGAAACCCATGAAAATGCGATAAATCATCTCGGCCGTCAGAAGCTGGTACATCGTATGGTCGCGAGTGGTATGGTCGCGAATGACTTCCAGCGCGATCCAGGATGCGATGGTCAAGACCCCCGTGATGATCGACGCGAAAACGGCAGATCGCAATTCGCGCGCATGAGCGGTCACTGTGAAAATACTCTGAACTGACATGTGAACAAAAATAAAAATGGCAATCCAAGGCGTAAAGAGGCCCCTGGTTAAGAGCCGGGCATAGAGGAGCGTGAAGATAATCATCAAAAAAAAGACCACGCCAAAACCGACCCCAAATGCCATTCTTGGCCGGTTGGCGTTTTGTCTTGCCCGATGAAATGTCAAATCCAGATACGGACATCCAAGAAAACCAAAGATGCAGACCGGCACAAGCCAAATCAGGTCGCTGATCGAGCGCATGGGCTCGACGATTCGGCTGGACGACGAACTGAACAAGTCAGGCAAAAGAAATCCAAAGGCCGTAAGTGAAATGAGCAGGACGATCCATGCAAGCGTTCGCCCGGCACCAGGCCTGCGAGTCAGGTAAACATACAGAATCACGCTGCACCCGATAATCCCGCCGACCGCAAGGTCAAGGATTTTTCTATTCGAAACAATTGCCTCCGCCAATCCAGCGATAAACGCCAGCGCAAAGAACAGGTGAAACGCGATCGTCACCGCGGAAAAAAGCTGGCACGCCAGGCGATGATGAGTGGTGATCGCGACGCTTTGATCGCGACTTTTAATGACCCACCCCATCGCGGCGGCACCCAGCACGTTAGGTATGGCAAAGACCACCCAACCGGTCATGCCATAGTCGCGCACCAGCAGGACCGGCAGGAACATGCCGATGCACCATGTCCAACTGATTCCGAGGAATACCGCCCAGCCGAGCCACCATGACAGCGGCGCGGATTGTGCGACAGTTTTTTCAGTTGCTTTCGGTGGCGAATTCGTCAGAGTTTCCATTAGAAATGACGAATAACGAAACCAGAATAACGAATGAATGACGAAATCCGAATATCCAATTCGTCATTGGTCATTCGTGATTGATTCGTCATTCTGGTTTTTGCATTCGTCATTAAGCTTTTCTTGCCTGTCGCGCTTTTTTGAGCTTGTGATGTGCCTTGGGCGTAACATGGAAAGTCGCTTCGCAGCGGCCAACGCGGCGGTCCTGTTCGCCGGGCGTGCCCTGCTGCTGAATTTCCATATCGACGGTGATATTAAATTCCTTTTCCAAGGCGATGAGCTGCTTGATGTCCTGTTTCGCCTGAATGCGATATACTGCTGGGCCGAAACAAGGCCTCAGGAACGTGTAATTGAGCTGTTTGCAGACGACGGTCCATTCCGCGCCGCAGATGCCGAAGACATAGGCTCCACCGGCGATTTCGGAGTTGGCCAGCAGCGCCCCGCCGGCCATGGCGCGATACCAGTTGCGATTGAATCGCCGGAACGGCAGCACCGCCCGGGCGGCAAAGGAGTTGGGGTCCAGCTCTTTCATCCGAATCCCGCTGAAAAACGCCAGCGGCAGCCAGATGAGGGAACAGATGCTGTTCCAGAAATTGTCGCGCATCGACAGTCGGCTGACAAACGCCTCAATCTTGTCGTACCAGCGCTGAAGTCGCTTGGATGCAATCACAGGCCCGGGCCTGGCAAAGCGCACGATCTCTGTAGGCGGCAATTCCTGCTGCGAACTGAGGGTCTGGGGGGCGGCAGCGTCCGTCTGCGTCATGGAACTCCATTCGGACAGAAAGAAAGATACATATCTCTTTACGGTTGAAAAGGGGAAGATGTTTAGGGGAAGCAAAAAATTGATGGTTGCTTTTGCCTATCCCCCTTTCAATCGTTTAGCGGCCCCGCTTGCGAGGCGTGCTTTGATAACCCATCCAGGCAAAAACACCCCACAAATGGGGCCGCTAAACATGGTGTGAACGCGGTTATCTCATGATTTGCTCGATCATCGGCACGAGCACTTTTTGCGGAGTGAGATACTGCTTGGCCAGTTCATACGCAGCGGCCTGGTGCCGTACAGGATTGGCGATGACTTCATTGATACCTGCAATGGCCTGCTCCATCGTGTCGAACGCGATTAACCCATCACCCGCGGGGATATAACGGCTCCAGGCAGTATCCTGAACCACGGCCGGGCGACCGGCGGCGAGATAACACGCAGTCCGGCAGCTAAACCAGCCGGTGCGAAGCGCGACATAGAAATTCTTGGCAATCGACCACTCCGCGAGGCTGTCGCGGATGAAATCGACATAGCTCTGGGTCGTCAAACTCATCGGCCGGGCATCCAGCCATCGCCAGCCATCTTCCTTGATCTTGTCGATGGGTTGATGAAATCCCCCCACCGCCAAAACCAAAGGCACGCTGACCCGCTTGGGCAGGTCGTGAAATTTGTCATATTCGACGGCTTTGCCGCCGTATTCCGTGCCCTTGTAAATCAGCTTGCCGGGCAAATAGCTCCAGCTCATGATCGTGGTGAAGGTCGCATCGGTCGGCGGTGGAGAATTTTTAACCTCTTCCCATTGCGGCAGCGTCACCACGCAGCGAGTGGAAATCCAATCGATCCCCATGTGGGGAACCAGACAGTCCGGGCTGTGCATGTTTTCAGCGTAAGTGAAGAATTTGTCGTGCGCCCGCACCTGCGAAATCCAACGGTCAACGTTTTTCGACCACTCAAACCGTTCATGCATGACGATCTGGTTGTAACCGGGGTCGGTATCGAGAAAGACTTTCACGCACTTGGGGTTGAGATTCTCAGGAGTAAAACAGGCGCCGCTGACATTGAGAAAAACATCGGCCGTCCGCGCGACTTCGTCAAACGCCTCGCGCGTCATGCCATAACTTTTTTCGTGAAGCAGCAGATAGTGCCACTTGTGACTTAGCGCCGGCGCATATCGCTCAAAAAAATCCCGAATGAAATTAACGGTATGATCCGCAGAATCGGTTCCCCACCCCTTCACCGGATCAAGCGGCCAGCTCCACGTATCCTCGTGATAATAAACATCATGCCCCAGCTCATGAAGGCCGATTACATAATGAAAATAATCCCACGCCACCCCGCCCAGCGGATACTGCCCCACCATCCCGCCGACGATGATGCGAAGTTTAGAAAATGGAGAGGAAGATTTATCCACAGATTACACAGATTTCACAGATTAATTGGAAAAACGCTCGTATTCCAAGCTGGCACTGCCAAAGTTAATTAGAAGTCCCCGTTTAAATCCGGTTGCCTTGAGATAATTCAGGATTTGCGAACGTTCGACGCCGCTCAGGTTTTTTATCGCTTTCAACTCGACAACTATGGAGTCGTAACAGACAAAATCGGCTTTGTATGTGCAGGTCAGGACATCGCTTTTATAGTAGATCAAAAGTTCAACTTCGCGACGAAATGGAATGCCTCGGGCCGTGAATTCTTTGGCCAAGGCCTCCTGATAAACTCCTTCTAAAAACCCGTTGCCAAGTTCACGATGAACCTCCATCGCCGCCCCAAGGATGGCATATGTTTGCGGATCTCGAATTTCAGATGGAATCGGGCTCATCATTTTTCAATCTGTGAAATCTGTGTAATCTGTGGATCGACTTCCGGTAGTTTCATTTGGTGCTTGGCCATTCGGTAATAGGCGCCGCGTTTGGCGACGAGTTCATCGTGTTGGCCGCGTTCGATGATTTTGCCTTCTTCCATGACGAAGATTTGATCGCAGTCGGCGACCGTGCTGAGGCGGTGGCTGACCAGGATCATCGTTCGCTGGCGCTTGAGGCTGAGCAAGGTCTGGATGATCAGATATTCCTGCTCGGCGTCGAGGGCGCTGGTCGGCTCGTCCAATACGACGATGGGGGCTTCGGTAAGTAGCGCCCGGGCGATGCTGATGCGCTGTTTTTGTCCGCCCGACAGGTTCGAGCCATATTCGCTGATCTGGGTTTCGTAGCGCTGGTCGAGTTTTTCGATGAACGAGGCGGCCCCGGCCATTTGGGCGGCACGCTGGATTTCCGCATCTGTCGCCGTCGGCCGGCCATAGGCGATGTTCTCGGCTACCGTCGTTGGAAGCAGCACGCTGTCCTGAAGAACCAAGGCCACATGCCTTCTGAGGTCAGCCACCTTTATTTTTCGGGCATCGATCTCATCGAACGAAATCGTCCCGCGCGATGGGTCGTAAAAGCGAGGCAACAAATTCAGCAGCGTGGTCTTTCCCACACCGCTGGAACCGACAAACGCCACCATCTGCCCCGGCTCAATTGTTACGTTGATGTCATGCAAAACCGGCACGCCGGCGCGATATTCGAAACCGACATGATCGAACGCCAGCACACGCGGCTTCTTCGGCAGGTGCACGGAATCAGGCGCATCCTGGATGACCGGATCGCGATCCAGCACCTCGAACACTCGTCGAACCGCTGCAGCGCCGCCTTGCAAACTTGAACCCGTCGCGCTGAGCTTATTCAGTGGATCGTAGAGCTTTTCCAGATTGAACAGGAACATGCTGAGCATGCCGACCGTAAGCACGGTTGGATTCTGCCAACTGATATATCCGCCAATACCGAGCAAAGCTGCCGCGCCTAAAGCGAAAATTGAACCCAGTGCCAGCCAGTAGGTCACTTCGTCCCAATGCAGGTGCATCTTGATCTTGATGTTGTTGCCCTGAGTGGCTGCGAAGTTTTCGAACTCATCCTTTTCTCGGCCAAACGCCTGCACCAGGCCGATCGAAGCCACCGACCGCTGCACGGCCGTTGTGATTTGCGAATCAGCTTCGTATGCGTGGGCGTATCGCTTTTTGAAAATCCGCCCGTAATACCAGATGGTAAGCATGAGCAGAGGCGTGATCGCCATCGCCACCAGCGTCAGCTTCCAGTTCATCGAGCACATGAATCCAGCCATCGCGATCAGCGTGAATACGTTCACCAAGCTACCGGTCAATGTGTTCAGCACATTCTGGAAACCGAGCGTGTCGGATGTCAGGCGATAGATCGCATCTCCCTGCGGCTGGCTGCGATGATACGCCAGCGATAGTTCCTGCAATTTCTGAAATAGGTCACATCGCACGCGCATCAGGCCGTTGTAGCCGACGCGAATGGTGATCAGCGTGCGAACCATATCCAGTAGCGAATACATTACTCGCATGACAGCAAGCAATACGGCAAGCAGAATGATCTGGTGCAATTTGTCGGCTGGGGCAATCTGAAGAAACCAGCGATATGGCGCGTAATCGGGCTGATTCTGACCCAGCACCACGTCGAGCATGATGCCCATCGGCAACAGCCACACCACGCCCAGCAAAGTCGATAATGCAATCAAAACAAGAGACGCAATGATCTTCCCCAGATCATTTCGGTAGTAGGACAGGGCTCGCAGGTAAAAGCGCATAATTCATCCACAGATTACACAGATTTCACAGATTCAAGGCGATGATTTCAATCTGTGAAATCTGTGTAATCTGTGGATCATTACCTTCAGGCGATCGATGGCGATTGTTCTTCGAGGTCGATTTCGTCCCGTACAACAGCGGTTTTGACTTCTCTGGATGGTGTTGGAATTGGATCAAATCCCTGTTTTTCGGCGGCTTCGTCGATCAGGCTCAATACCGGGCCGGCGACCAGCGATTTGTTGACCAGGTACATCGTTGCTAGGAACAGCGGTATCAGCAGTGCCGGCCGACTGAACGGCCACACGTACAGGAACAGCAGACCCGTCAAAATCAGGCTCGCAAAAGTCAAAACCCGGCAGAACGTGCTAGGCAGCAGTTCCACGCGCACGCGCGTCAGCATGCCGCGCCCTTCATGTTTTTCCGACATCGTGGTCAGACGCACCTTCACGTAGCGGCTGCCGTAAATTTCCATGTCCCATTCGTTCCAGCCACTGTCCACGCGCATTCGCCAGCCGGCTTCGCTTACATCCTGCTTGATGCGCTGCAAAAGCACCACGCGATCGTGATAGGAACTCCAATACAGCAAGGTTCGCTTGCTTAGCGGATCGAGCGGCAACAGCCGAGGCCGGCCTTGATGCTTGGCTTCGCGTTGCAATACCTTGGCTTTGAGACGAACAGAATATCTCGCCCAGCCGCGGGCGATCGGCTGACGGAAATGCAGATATGCAATCAACGGCCTGGCCAGCCAATGCTTGCGCGGAATTCTGGGCGCTTGCGCGGCGGCGATAATCGCCAGCACAATCGGCACGCAGAACATCAGCGCGGCCACCCAAAGCAGCGGTGTAAACGCCAACCCAAGGATCACGAAAAATGCGCTGAGCAGATGCCACTCAATGCTCATCAGCATGGCTGCAAGCAGCGAAGCCTGCCGGCGATAAATCGTTTGAAACAGTCCCGATCCGAAGACACCATGATAAATCACATCTCGACCAACGCGCACGCCGATCTGATCTCCGCCATAGATTCGACCTCGCCAACTGCTGGCGCCTAATGAGTTGAAATGATCGGGATGTTTGAATTTGAGCAGCGCCTCGGCCTCGCCATAGCCGCGCTGTTGTTTCAGATAAGCTTGGACCGTATTGCGGCGGTAATGCCAGACCTGCGCGCTGGGAGCAAATCCGATGGTGTAACCCTGATGCTGCAATCGCCAGATGAAATCGACATCATCGCCGGCTTTGCGGAATTGCGGATCGAATCCGTTGATCTGTTTGGCGGCCCAGGTGTAAAAGGCCATGTTGCAGCCGGGCACGTGCTCGGCGGTGCGGTCGTCGATCATCACGTGCGTCGGCCCGCCTGGACTTTTGCCAACGCAGTCGGCAACCCACGAACCTTCATCGGGAATTAAATTGGGCCCGCCCATGCCGATGTGCTTGGACCTGACCATCGCCAAGGCCAGGTAATACAGCCAATCTTCATCGGCTTCGCAGTCGCTGTCGGTATACGCGATGATTTCACCAGTGGCTGCATTCATCCCAACATTGCGGGCGTAGCTCAAACCTTTGTTTTTCTGGCGAATGTATTTCACCCAAGGGAATTTCGTCAGTATTTTGGGCGTGTGATCCGTACTGCCATCATCAACGAAAACAACCTCGTAATCGGGATAGCGCAACCGCTCCATCGACCGCAGGCACGATTCCACCGTGCTTGCGCCGTTGTAGGAGCAGATGATCACGCTCACCTTGGGCAGCTTCACTTCGGCCACTTGCGGCACGCGGTGAAACAGGTCCTTGATCACCGAAAACGCCGGCTTGGGCGCGCGATCGGCATGAACGATACCAAATTTCCAATCCGTGATTTGCCAGCCATGTGTATGCCAGTCATCGGTAAAGCTGAAAATAAACGTGCCCGCCAAGCCCTCATCAAAGACGGCTTTCACATGATTGGCGAGAATCATCGCCTGCTGTTCTTCGGTTTTTTCGTGATGGGTATCGATCCCGTATTCGCCGAGCATCAGCGGCTTTTCACCGGCGATGTTTTGCAGACGACCGAGATAATTTCGGAACACCTGTTCATCATGCAGATAGACGTTGAAGCAGACGAAATCGATGCTTTGCGGTTGCAGATATTCGGTGGTCGGAAAATTGGCGAACGTCACCAGGCAGTTGGGCGCATACGCTTTGGCGGTGGCGACGAGATCATCGACAAACTGCTCCACGCGCTCGCGGCCATGGTATCTCACCAGGTCCGGCGGAATTTCGTTGACAACGCTGATCGCGAAAATGGCTTCATGGTTGCCGCAGCATTTGGCGGCGTGACGGACAGCCTCGTGAGCCTGGCGCGTCAGATCAGCATGGTCGATAAATGACAAATTCTTCGGCCAAGCCACGTCCAGGAAAACCTTAAGTCCCATCTTGGCGGCAAGGTCCAAAAACCACTTCGGCGGAACGTGGTAAATGCGGACGCAATTGGCGCCCAGGTCGAGAATTTGTTCAAAGTCAGATTGAGCTTGCTCGGGGTTGGGAAACGGATCGCCATCGCGATTGGCTTCGAATGGGCCGTAGGTAACGCCTTTGACGTAGAACTTTTCCGTGCCCAGCCGGAAGAATCGTCCATCTCGGCGAACGCGGTTGGCGGTCGTATGGCCGATGCGCCGCTGCCGCCCGCTCGTAATGGGGACCTGTCGCAGATGAACCGGCTCGTGAACGGCGATGGACATAAAACAACATCCCCTTGGGGCTCAGCAGGCATATCGTAAGATGCTGCGGACGTTTTTCCTAAAGATTTTCCGAACAGTTGCTGTATAGACAACCCATTCCGGGCCGGGTTAGGTAATAGTTACCGGCCATGCCCGACAGGAAGGTCCGATAATTCTGGAACCCTGCCCCGAATGCGTAAATTCCTTGTTTATTATGAGATACATGCGAAGCCCCCTATTTCGTTGCACCCAGATTAGTGCACGGTTTCGGCGACTCCACCCTGTTGAAAACCCTATTTAGCGGCGGTGCTTACACCGCGTTTGATCCATCTGTGACCTAAATCACGCGTCGCCAGCTCCAAAAATATCAGGCCTTTGCTGAGAACCGCTAACTGCCAAGCACTATCAAAGAATTGGAAATCCTCGTGGTTCATATCTTCAAGATTGAGACGCTGCGCTTTGCAGCCGATGAAATCCAAGCTAAGAAGCCCGTGTTTCCGCGTTATCGAGGGTTCATCATAGGAAATAGTTCTATGCCGCAACTTGGTACGCAAATTGTGGTGTAATCAATTAATGAAGGTGAACTTCCAAGCGGCTCTGCCGCGCGGGATGGGGGCACGGCATAGAATAAGTGTCGTAGAGTCGGAGAACGCGATGCCGCCAGACAAACTGAATCGGATCAATGAAGTTAAGCCGCGACTGACCGAGATGAATCCCTATGTGGACGAAACCACATGGGAGTTTGGCCTATCTCATCGTTTGTGGCAGCTATCTCGCGCCGTCCACTTGGTGATGATCCGCGCGGGACTTGTGTCGATTCCTCGTCCGATTCGGGATTCGATATTGCTGGACGCGGCGGTGGCTATTCGCGGCGGCCAGATCGATTGGGCCACGAACTTGCTTGAAAACTACAGAGCGACCTTGTTGGGAGATGCTGCCTATCTCAACCTGTTGGGCGCCATTCAGGAATTGAAGAATCGAATGGGCGTAGCGAGGGAATTTTATAGGCTAGCGTTTGACGTCGATCGCGACTTTGCTCCGGCCCGGCGCAATCGTGACCGACTTGATGAAGAATTCAAAGGCAATCACGCACACCGCACGATATCACTTGGCGACAACGAAATCCGCGCTCACCGGGCGACGTAACCGGGCACCAAGCGATTGAATTGCAAAGAATAGAACCAATTGGCCCGTTATTACGACCGCTGCCCAAGCCAACCAACGGTCGGGCGGCAAATGGCCGACTTGCGATAGATCAAACCGCCCGGCGATCATTTCACCTTGGCCGGGATAACCGGCAGTGGCGATGGTTTTTCCATGTTGCCCGGTTAGCTGCGACACGCCTGAACTCCAGACGCTGAACACTGGGACACCATATTCGGCGGATCGAATCGGCGCCAGCGCTCCGTGAAGCATCCGACGTTCATGATCGCCCCAGCTTGCCAGATCCATCGTTGGAAAGATCAACCCTTGCGCCCCTTGCCGAACAAAATCGTCGCAGACCAGCGCGTAACTCACGTCATAGCAGATGCCGGTTCCAATTTTACCCCAAGGCGACTCCCACACCCGACGAGATGGCGCCGGCAAACCATCATCCATAAACTGCACCGGGACGGATTTTCCCTGCTCAAATACATCCTGCCCGTCGGGACCGACGACGAAGGCCGTGTCGTAAAAATCGTCGCCGGGCAAAAAATGCATCCCACCTGCGATCAGATAACGCTGATGTTTTTGCAAAACCCGTCGCACCAAATCAGGCACCGGGCCATGAAAGGTGTATTCACTAAGAACGAGGATTTGGGCTTCTGGATGAGCAACGGCAAGTCGATCCAGCGCATCAGCGACCTGCTGAATGCCGGGATTCTCAAGCTGAACTCCCGCCACGTGCAGCAAACCGGTTGTTTCGGGTTGCCGGCTCGGCAAATACATAAACACGACCGCGACGATCGTGATTGCCGCGCCGGCAAATCGCAATCGCTTTTGCGTTGAAACCACAAATGCCGCTGATGCAATGTAAATGAAGCCTATTCCATATACACCCAGACACGTCCACCCTACTCCCGGGAGAAATGCGACGACCTCACCGGGCAGCATCCATGCAAACCTCAATGGATAAAGCTCGCTGCGAAAGAATTCGATGCCGGTCCAAAAAAACGGTGTGAGGATGCAAACCCACGTTTCGTGGAATCGGCGGCGTACCAAAAACAAAAGAAGTACAAACGCACCGATCGGCCAGCCCGTGATCAGCCAGATCAGTGGCGCTCGCCACCCGAAAATCTCCAGAAAAAACCAGAGATGTGGAGCGTACATCGCAATTCCCGCGATCAGCCCGACATAAAACGCCCGCCTTGCGGTCGTCACGCGAGAAAGCACGCATAGGGAAATTAAAGAGGCAAAGATGGCCGGCGCTGCAATTGGAATGGAAAAGGCAATCCAGTAACCAATCGCGGCCAGCACGATCAGCATTGCAATGACGCGGGCGGAAAGCGTCTTTGCGCGATGATCGGCCACCTGCTCCTCCATCGTTTTTCCCTAAATATGGTTGCTCGCGCCGGATCAATTCTTCCGTGAGCTCTGTTGCAGACTTTTTATCAACGCCACTTTCCGCGATACTATTCCGCATGCAAAGCTTTGATGCCAACCAGGTTCTGGAGGTCTTTGCCGCTGCGGGCGATGAGAACAAGCTTTCGACTCTGCGAAAAGGACAGGTCGTCACTCTGCCGGCAGAGGGCGAAGTCTGGATGACCGGCGATATTCACGACCACCGCAACAACTTTCGCAAACTGATCGAAGCGGCCGATCTTCCAAATAATCCTCAGCGACACGTGGTTTTGCACGAATTGATCCATGGCGACCACTACGATTCCGCCGGCGCCGAAGACAGTTGGCTCATGCTCTACCAGGCGGCTGAACTCAAATGCAATTTCCCCACGCAGGTGCATTTTCTTCTGGCCAACCACGACTTGGCGCAGATTCACGGCGAAGGAATCATGAAAGCCGGCTTGAGCGTTTGTGAAGCGTTTAACGCCGCCGTCAAACGCGATTTTCCCGACGGTGGAACGCTGGTGACAGTGGCCATCACCGAATACTTGCTGACCTTGCCGCTGGCGATTCGGTGTCCCAACGGCATGTTTTTCTGCCACAGCCTGCCGACGGATGAACAAATCAAGACATTTGATTTTTCGGTTTTTGAGCGCGATCAGCTTTCGCCACAGGATTATCGCCGCAAGACCGGGCCGGTCTATCAGTTGATCTGGGGCAGAAAGGTGACGCCCGTGGGCGTGGCGGAATTCGCCGACAAAGTTGGCGCGGAACTGATCATCACCGGACATCAGCCGCAGGAAATGGGGTATGCAATCAATGGCGAACAGCATCTGATCATTGCATCGGACCACAACCATGGCGTGTTTCTGCCGATCGATTTATCGCAGAAATACGATGTTCCAACCCTTGTCGATCGATTGAAAAAGTTTGTGGAACTCGGCGCGGATTGATATTTACGCCGCTCGCGGCTGAGCGCGACCATTCGATCGCGGCTCGCGCTCAGCCGCAAGCGGCATCTATTTCGTCACCCAGCACGCCGCCACATGACCCGGCTGCCCCTCTTTTTGTTCGAGAGGCGGATTCTCGCAGACGCATTTGGAGAGTACGCGAAGCTTGACCCCACCGGACTGGATTTGCACCGTATCCTTCTCGTCGGCCTGCGCTGCAGATTGTTGAGACAGCAGGCATCGCGGATGGAAGGGACACCCGGTCGGCGGGTTGGAAGGTGAAGGCACTTCGCCCGGCAGGACGATCCGCTGATGCGTCGGCCGGGGATTGGGTTCGGGCACCGCGGACAACAACGCTGTGGTATACGGGTGCTTGGGATTACCATACAACTCTTTGGCCGACGCTTTTTCGACAATTCGGCCCAGGTACATCACCGCCACTTCATCGGAAAAATGCTCCACCACCGCCAGATTGTGCGCGATGAACAGATACGCAATTTTGCGTTCCTTTTGGAGGTCATCCAGCAAATTGAGAATTTGCGATTGAATGGAAACATCGAGCGCGCTGACCGGCTCATCGCAGACGATAAAATCGGGATTGAGCGCCAGCGCGCGGGCAATGCCGATGCGCTGGCGCTGCCCGCCTGAGAATTCATGCGGATAACGCGAGGCATATTGCGGATCGAGACCGACGCGTTCAAGCAGCGCCGCCACGCGCTGGTTCTTTTCCTCGCCACGTGCCAGGCCATGCACGTGGATCGGCTCGCCGATGATGTTGCCGACGGTCATTCGCGGATTGAGGCTGCTGACAGGGTCCTGGAAGATGATCTGCATCTGCCGTCGCAGGCGGCGTAGCTCTTCTCCCTTGTAAGCAAAAAAATCCATGCCCTTGTATTTGACGCTTCCGCCGCTGGCGGGAATCAATCGCAGAATAGTCCGGCCCACGGTGGTCTTTCCGCAGCCGGATTCTCCCACCAGGCCAAGCGTTTTGCCCGGCTGAACGGTAAAGGAGACACCATCGACGGCTTTCACATGGCCGACCACGCGCGAGAACACGCCACGTCGAATGGGGAAATACGTTTTGAGATCGCGCACTTCAAGCAACGGCTGACCATTGTTGGGTGACTCGCTCATGCGGTCACCTCCCCCACCGATTCGGGATTGACCGTGCGTTTATGATCCAGGCGTGGTTCGCTCGGCTTGGCGGTTTCGTAACCTTCAAGCTGATGGCAGGCGACCCAGTGAGCCGGAGAGATTTCGCGAAGGGTTGGCTCTTCGGTTTGACAGCGCTTGAGGACCTTGAATCGGTCAGCGGCGGAGGCGATTTCTACGGTTTCGGGGAGACCTACGGCGGCGCCGTGGGCGTTCGCAAGCTCGCGCGTTTTGGCGCAGCGGGTGTGGAATTTGCATCCGGTGGGAAATCGCGCGGGGTTGGGAACCGTTCCTGGAATCGTTTCCAGGCGCTCACTTAATGCGCCCAGCTTGGGCATTGATCGCAAAAGACCCTGTGTGTAAGGGTGAAGCGGGTGATCGAACAATTCCTCGACGCCGGCACTTTCGACGATTCGGCTGGCGTACATGACGTTGACGACATCGGCGTTTTCCGCGACCACGCCCAAATCATGCGTAATCAACAGCATGGCCATGCCGGTTTCGCGCTGGAGCTTTCTCAACAGTTCGAGAATCTGTGCCTGAATGGTGACGTCGAGCGCGGTTGTGGGTTCGTCGGCAATTAAAAGTTTCGGCTTGCATGCCAGCGCCATCGCGATCATGACGCGTTGCCGCATGCCGCCGGACATCTGGTGAGGAAACTCGTGCAATCGCCGGCCCGGGTCGGCGATGCCGACCTCGTGCAGGGCTTCCTCGGCAATTTCATACGCCTCGGCCGTCCGAACGTTCTGATGCAGGACGACGGCCTCGACGATCTGGTCGCCGATCGTATAGACAGGGTTGAGGCTGGTCATCGGTTCCTGGAAGACCATGGCGATGTCTTTGCCGCGCACGCCGCGCATCTGCTTTTCGGTCAGGTCAAGCAGGTTGCGATTATTGAAGATGATCTTGCCGCCGAGCACCTTGCCCGGCGGAGAGGGGATCAGCCGTAAAACCGATAGCGCGGTGACCGATTTGCCGCAACCCGATTCGCCCACCAGCGCGACGGTTTGTCCGGGATAGATGCAGAACGAGACATCGCGCACCGGCCTCACGTCGCCGCGATTGGTTTCAAAGGCGATATTAAGCTGCTGAATATCGAGTAGCGGCTGAGGCATGAATTAGTCTCGCTTGCGCAACCTCGGGTCGATGGCGTCGCGAATCGCTTCGCCGATCAGGTTATACGAAAACACGGTCAAGAAAATCGCCAGGCCCGGGAACGTGGCAATCCACCATTGAAAGCCAGTGCCGCCTGCGCGGGCCTGATTGAGCAACTGTCCCCAGCTTGGCTCATCGACCAGTCCCAGACCAAGGAAGCTAAGCGTGCTTTCGATGAGAATCGCCGACGCCACGCCAAAGCTCGTATTCACCAGCACAGGTGTGATGCCGTTGGGCAGCATGTGCTTGAAAATCACCGACCGCAGCGGCAACCCCGCCGCCAGCGCAGCCTGCACGAAATCCTGATTACGCAATCGCAAAAACTCCGCGCGAATAAACCGGGCGTTGCCGGTCCAGCTCAACACCCCGATGATGAGCATCATCAGATACAGATTTCGGCCAAAGAAAGCGCACACGGTCAACAGCAGGATGAGTACGGGAATGGCTTCGAAGATTTCGATCAATCGCATGCCCAGAATATCGACCGTGCCGGAAAAATAGCCCATCAATCCGCCGATGATCACGCCAATGATGACGGAAATACCCGTCGCAATGAACCCGATGGAGAGCGCGATGCGGCTGGCGTGAATCATGCGGCTGAACACGTCCGCGCCGCTTTGCTCCGTGCCCATCAGGTGTTTCGTACTGGGTGGCTGAAGGCAAGCATTGTGATCATCCCGCTGATAATCGTTTGGAGAAAACGCAATCGGCGTTCGAATGATCGATTCTATACTGCCCGCAACTTCCTTATTGCGGAATTCTTCGTAAACGATCGCTTGAGGTGGATCGATGGGACAACAGATCAGGAGCAACAGCACGACCGCGGCAAATATCCCAAGACCCCAAATAATCAGCTTTGGTGGTCTGATGGTCAGCAGTACACCGATCAATATCGCTGCTGCTCCAAGACAGATTGTCACGAGAATGGCCCATCCCGTGCCGCGACCCATTGCTTCAGCACCGGGCAACCAGCCATCCTTAATGACCGCCGGCCAGAGCGTCAGCGGCAAAGTGAGGGCAACCATCCACAGCACAATGGCCAGCCCCGTTAAAAATGCGACTTTTCTCAATGCTGCCAACACCAACACGGTGATGAACGCAACCAGCCAGGTCACATCAGCGGGCGTGAGATAACGAAGCATCGGGCTTGACCAATGTCCCTGCTGTTTGACGAAAAGTGGAAAACTGTTGGCAATGAATGGAGCAAAAACCGAGGTCAGCACCAGCACACCGATCCACACCAGACCAAACCACGCGCTGGGCCGGGCAAGCGTATCAACGACGGCCTGGCGCGCGAAGCTGCGCGATCCGCGCGATGGCGCGACATCGCCCGGCTCATAGCCGGCTGAGGGCATGGGGCTGGCGCTAACTGTCATAGCTCACCCGTGGGTCGGCAATCGCATAACCAATGTCGGCCAGCAGATAGCCAAGCAAGGTCAATACGCTGATAACGAAGGTGTCCGACAAAAGCAGTTCGCGGTCGCGCGATTCGATCGCATCGAATGACAGCTTGCCCATCCCCGGCAGGCCGAAGATCGTCTCGACAATGAGCGCGCCGGAAACCAGCGCGGGCAAAATTGAAGCCGCCACCGTGATGAGCGGAATCAGGCTGTTACGAAATGCATGTCGAAACAGCACGACCCGCTCGGACAAACCCTTTGCCCGTGCCGTGCGAACAAAATCCAATCCGAGCGTGTCGAGCAGCGCACCGCGAGCCAATTTCGAGATGATCGCGAAATTGGCGTAACTGATGCACACCACCGGCCCGACCAGATGCCACGCCACATCGAGCAGCCAGCCGCGCTGAAATCCGCCCGAAAAATGAGGCAAAAAATGCATCGAATCGGCCTGCATGTCGTGCAGGTTGTTGGTTGGAAACCAGCGCACGTAATCGTTATTGCATAAAAAACCGATGAACAGCACACCCACCCAGATCTCCGGAACGGAATACATCCCGATCAAGGTTGTACCAATGCCGACATCCACCATTTTTCCGCGATGCCTGGCTGCATAGATGCCGCTGAGCACGGCAATGATATAAGTGACAGGAATCGAAATAACCTGCAGGATGATCGAGACAGGCAACGCTTCGAGAATGATCTCAGATACTTTTCGCCCACGCGTAAAGCTTTCGCCAAGGTCCGGCGATTTGAAACCAAATTTCCAACTCGCAGGAAATCCTTCGCCGGCTTCCTTGCCGCCCACCGGCGAGACTTTGTTCAGCCACGACAAATACTGCACGATATATGGGCGATCCAGGCCATACCGGCGATTGAGGTAGTCCATCCGCACTTTTCGCTCGGCCGGCTTCATCGAGCCCTGGGCACTAAGCAGCGACGCGCCGATCCCGCCGGGCGACAGCGCGATTGTCAGAAAGACGATCGCGGTGATGCCGATCAGCGTCGGCAACAGCAGCAGAAGTCGGCGAATGATGTAGCTCAGCATGTCACTTGTACTTCTGTTGAGCCTTTGGGACGAACCAGGGAATCGGTGAATAATCCGTGTGGACGTTATTCAGACTGATCTTGCTGCGGCGGACGTTTTGCCATCGTTTGTCGAAAAAGACCGTGACCCTGCGATTAGCCAAAAATGTATAGGGACAATCATCGGCAATGATTCGGTGAACCTTTTTCCAGAGTTCATTGCGCTCGACGGGGTCCATGCAGGTGCGGGCGGCTTCGATGGCAGCGTCACACTCCGGATTCTTGTAGGACATGAAATCATCACCCTGATCGGCGATCTGGCTGGAGTGGAAGATCTGAAATTGGTCTTCGTCGATATCGCCCGACCAGCCGAGAAAAACGGCTTCGAATTCGCGATGATCGAGTTTCTTTTGGAGCACCGGCCAATCGACCGGATCGCGCTCCATCACGACACCTGCTTTGGCAAAGCCGTCTTTCATAAAGAGTGTTACCCGATCGATCTCGGCGGACTTGTTGAAAATGGTGAGCTTAAAGGTAAATGGCTTACCATCGGGCGTGTCGAGCACGCCATCGCCGTCGCGGTCGAAAATACCGGCTTCGGCCAAAAGTTTTTTCGCCCGCTCAGGATCGTAAGGCCAAGGCTTGAGATCGCCATCCGCCTGCTTGGAGCCCGGTGCAAACGGGCCATTTGGGACGGATGCGTAACCAAGGTAAATGTTGTCACAAATGGCCTGCCGATCGATCAGCATCGTCATGGCCTGGCGAACGCGTTTGTCAGCGAAAATTGTGTTGGCATTATTGCTCTTCTGATTCCATGCGATGTAAAAGTATCCGCCAAGCATGTTGACGTAATCGCGCGGCACGGCATGTTCCAGCACCTTGGGATCGGCTTTGAGTTTGATGTATTGTTCAGGCGTGCAGACGAAAATGTCTTCTTCACCGTTGGCAAAAAGGGTCTGGTCGGCGGTCTCTTCCTCGACTTCCAAAAAGACAAGCCGATCCGGCGCGGGCGTTTCCCCCCAATAACGGTCATTGCGGTATAAAACAATCGGCTGCCCCGGCGACCAGCCATCGGGCGTCGCCATGCGATAAGGTCCCGTGCCGATCAGCAGGCCGGTTGAATCATTAAATTTTTCCGGCGTGTACTTTTCATAGAAATGCTTGGCGTAGATTTCCTGGTTGCCAACCACTTCCAGACTTTTGAAATAGTATTTGCTGAACGTGAACTGAACGGCGTAATCGTCCACCTTCTTTACGTCCTTCAGCAGATCGAACTGGCTTCGCTCGCGAGCGGCATTGACGACCGGATTGCGCAAAAAGTCAAACGTAAACACGACATCGTCAGCTGTAAACGGCAAGCCGTCGGAAAACGTGATCCCCTTGCGCAAATAAAACGTGATCGTTTTGCCGTCGGGGCTGAATTCCCACGATTTGGCGAGCAGCGGAATGAATTCCAAAGAATCGCTGTCGCGGTAGATCAGCCCTTCCATCACGCGGCGCTGGATATAGCGCGAATAAAGATCGTTGCCGATGGCGGGCGTGAGCGCCTTCATCTTGGCGCGGAGATTTTCGACCAGCCAGTCGCCCCGGGAAAAACCGGGCATGGCTTCGGCATCTTTCAGGGGCTTAAACGGATCGGGCCACTGGCCATTGGCTTGAGATGGATTGGTGGTGGCCGGGTGGGTCGAAGGACTGGCATTGGTCACCGACACGCCTTCCGCCAGACTGCGGCGGATGTCGATCAGGTCGCGCGTGTGCTGTTGGGATTGATCCTGCAAAACCTGGATCGATTGCCACTGCCGATCTACCTGTACCATGCTCAAAATAGACAGCCCGATGAGGAACAGGATGAGGGAGAAAAGGAAGAAGTCCTTGATGCCGAAGCGATTTTCCATGCAGGCACCTTATATTTTAGCGGCCTCGCGCTTGGGGTCGAATATGTCGCGCAATCCGTCGCCGACAAAGTTGAGGCAGAGAAGCGTCACGCCGAGAAAGATACACGGAAACGCCAGCATCCACCAACTGGAACGATAAGGCTGGAACGCCTGCGACACACCTTCCGCCGCGAGCGATCCCCATGACGGCATCGGGGCGGCCACTCCAATTCCGAGAAAGCTGAGAAACGATTCCTGCAAGATAGCCACGGGCACGGTAAGAGTTGCATAAACAATCACAACGCCGACCAGATTGGGCAAAATGTGCCGCAGAAAAATACGCGTCTGCGGCAATCCCATTGCGCGACACGCTTCGATATATGGCTGGGAGCGAATCGAAAGCACCTGTCCGCGCACGACGCGCGCCATGGTCAGCCAGCTCACCAGCCCGATCGCGACAAACATGGTGACGATATTGGCGGAAGCTTTTGTTCCCAGCGCACGTTCGAGAAATGGCTCAAATGCGATTTTGAACAGGATGACCAGCAGCACATATGGCAGGCCGTACATGATATCGACAAAACGCATGAGCAGCGCATCGACCCACCCGCCGCGATAACCCGCCAGCATGCCGACCGTCACGCCGAGCAAAACCGAGATCATGGCAGCAGCAATACCGACCGCCAGGCTGATCGTGCCGCCCATCAGGCATCGGCCCAGGATGCTGCGACCCAGCTTGTCGGTTCCGAAAATATAGGCTCGCGAATCGACCAGCGGCGAGGTTTGATCCAGCGGATCGGAATGCACCTGCCATCCCGGCGCAATGGCGGGAAGCATGTCATCCTGATAGTCAAAGTGATAGCGCGATTCAGAATGAAACAGCGTCCACGGCACCGTCGCCACGCAAAGGCCTACGACCACCAGAAGCATGATTCCGCCAAACAGCACCCTGCGATTGGCCAGCATGCGCCGCCACAGATGGTCCACCGCCGGGATATCACTTTGGGTGGTCATGAAACGCTGATTCGAGGATCGACAAACGTGTAACCGATGTCGGTCAGGAGGTTCAGTGCAAGGAGCATCGAGGAATAGATCATCACCACGCCAAGGATCATGGTTTGATCACGCGCTTCGACGCTACGGACAAAAAAGTCGCCCATGCCGGGAAGCTGGAAAACGGTTTCAACGACGAACGAACCGGTCATGGTGATGGCAGTGGCTGGGCCGATGTAGCTCAGGACGGGAAGGACAGCGTTGCGGAGCGCGTGCTTGAAGATGACTTTCAGCCGGCCGACGCCTTTGGCGCGGGCGGTGCGAATGTAATCGCTGCTGAGCGTGTCGATCATCGAAACGCGTGTAAGCCGCGCGACATAGGCCATGGGCAGTAGTGATAGTGCGACCGCCGGCAGGACCATCTCTTTTGGCGACCACGTCCAGCTTCCGACAGGGAACCAATCCCATTCAAAAGCGAAGAGCGCTCGCAGGAGCGCGGCCACCACAAAGCTTGGAAGGCTGACTCCGACCAGAGCGACCGTCAGGCTGATCCAGTCCGGTGCCCGGCTGCGATAAACGGCTGCCAACGTGCCGATGAATGTGCCGACAATCACGGCGATCAACATTGCAATCAAGCCGACAGTGGCGGACACAGGCAGCGTATCCTTGATAATCTGGCCGACGCTGCGCCCCGGAAAATTAAAGCTGGGTCCAAAATCTCCCTGGATCATTTTGATCGGATAATAAACGAGAAAGCCGTACCACGTTTCGGCGTGATATTGCCGGCGTAATGATTCCGCGACCTGCGGTGGCAGTGGTCGTTCGGTGCGCTGAAATGGATCGCCCGGCGCAACCCAGCAAAGCAGAAACGTGCCAACGTAAATGATCGCAAGGATCAGCGGGAATTGGAGGATGCGGAAAGCGATGAAACGAAACATGACTGGCGTAATCAGCTTAGCTGACCACGCCGCCCGATGCTACCGCCCCGCTGTCACCTTTTTGAAGACGACCATGTTTCGCGGATTCAGCGGAATACCTTTCACGTTGTCACGCATGACGTATTTGTTGACGTAATGGTAAAGCGGCAGGATCGGCACTTCGGTCACGAGGATTTGCTCGGCCTTGGATAACAGATCAAGCCGCTTTTGCGCATCGGTTTCCTTCAGCGCCTGGTCGAGCAGCTTGTCGTAATCGGCGTTGATCCAGCCGCTGTCGTTATTCAGTGAATCGGATCGATACTTGTCGGTAAAAGTGGAGACGTCGTTGTAATCGCCGTACCAGCTTGCGCGGGCGATGTCGTAATCCTTGCCGTGCAGGCGAGTCTGAAATTGCTTGATCTCCAGGCCGTCCAGTTCGATGTTGATGTTGAGTTTCTGCTTCCATTGGCGGCTCATGATCTCAGCAATCAGCTTGTGATCGTTGAATTCAGTGTTGAAGATCAGCTTGAGCGTGGGGAAACCCTTGCCATCAGGATAGCCCGCGTCGGCGAGCAATTGCTTGGATTTGGCGACGTCGTAAGCGAGGCCGGTCGGACGCTTATACGTCGGGAAAGTCGGCGGGACATACAGGCTGGTGATTTCTTCGCCGAGCTTGGTGACGTTGCGAACGATCGGCCGTTTGTCGATGGCCATGGTCAGGGCTTGACGCACACGCATATCCGCGAACGGGTTCTTGCGCCCGCCGGGTAGGGTCGGCTGGCAATTGAAGCTGTAAAAATACGTCCCGAAACTGGGGAAAATTCTGACGTCCTTACGCCCCGCATCACGCAACTGGGCGGCAATATCGCCTGACGTTTCGGCCAGCCAGTCCACGTCGCCCCGCTCATATCGCTGAAGCGCCAAAAGCGGATCGTCGAAAACCAGCGATTCAATCGTGTTGCTGACGACGTGTTGTTTATCCCAGTAATACGGGTTCTTGGTCAACGTCTGCCCCACCTTGAGCTGCCATCGCGTAAGCATGAACGGCCCGTTGGTCACAAGATTGGGCGGCGTCGCAAATGCGGCATCGTAGGTCGTTCGGCCGGTCGCTTGATCGAAATGCTTGAACTTTTCAAGCGTTTTTTGATTCAAAGGAAACATTGGAGGAAAAGCGCAGATATCTGGGAAAAACGGTGTTGGATTGTCCAGCGTCACAATCAGCGTTCGCGGATCGGGAGCACGCACGCTGACGTTTTCCCACTTGGCGGATTTGGGGTCTTTCTCGAATGCCTCGGAATAAGCGCGAGCGCCTTTGATATAGAAGAGCAGATAAGTGTAATCGCCCGGCTCTTCGAGCATGCGCTTCCATGCGAAGATGAAATTGTCCACGGTAACCGGATCGCCGTTGCTCCAGCGGCCGTTTTCACGAAGGTGAAAGGTATAGGTGAGATTGTCTTCGCTTTGCTCGATTTTCTCGGCAGCGCCCGGAATGGGATCGAGCGTATCGGGATCGAGTGCGTAAAGACCTTCCCACAGCGCATAACCGATTCGGATGTCCTGCATCCACGACATGCGGTTGGGATCAAGCGTACCGATGTCGCCGCGGTTGACGAAGATAAAGTCCGCCTTGTCGGCGGCGCGCAGCGTGATACTTGCCCACCCCACCGTAAAAAACGTTGCAAGGATGAGCCGGGATAATTTCATATCAATCAGGGGATCTTGCCGGAGCGGTTGCGGGCTTGGCTTGCGGATTTGCTGCCGCTTCGCGGATGTCTCTCAGATTCTTAAATTGGGGGATTTTTTTGACCGCGGGCAGCACGGCGTTCACCTTGATCATGATATCAGGCTGAGCGTTGCCGGCATTAATCCCGATGAGCGTCTTTCCCAGGTTTTCCAATTCCTTGTTTCCGGTCCATTGTCCGATCACGGTGATGGCTGCGCCTTCACGATTAATGACCTTGGCCATTTCCCCTCGCTTTTGTGAATCTGCTCCGGCCATTCGCTCAGCCGCAAGCGTTGTCAGATCGACAATCACCTGCATCGATTGAAGTTGAAGCGCCTGGCCCTGCGATTTCCAGATCTTTTCATCGGAAAGGAATTGCGTCGCTGCAGTCTCGGCGAACGCCATGTCCGGCATTTCCTTCTGGTAAATTTCAAGGCGCGCCTGAAGCACTTTTTGCGTTGCTTCAACCGCGGCAGGAAATGCCATGGGCACGGGCGTTGGTCCCTGCACGCCGCGAAGAGCTTCGTAAGCCGATTGAGTCATCGGGCCCGACTTTGCGTATTTATTGGCGACAGCAAGGAAGGCCGGCATGAGCGGGCTGTTTTTGGCGCCAGGCGCACCGAGCACCGGCCCCATCAAAAATCGGCTGGCTTTCAACGCCCACAACACCACCGAATCATTGGAATCACTAAGCAACGCAACCACCGCCGGAACCAAGCGAGCGTTGTTCGCTTTCTCGGCAACTCGCGCGGCGACAATCGTAGCGTTCAGGCGAACATGAAAATCCTTGCTGGTGGCGAGACTTAACAGCCGTGTGTTGACTTCGCCGGCGTAGGCATCCAGGAATGCAGCGGTTGGCGTGGCGGGGTTGGGGCCTCCGGGGCTGACTTCGGAAACAAGGGCTTCGCGAGCTTCAGAAATCGCGGAAGCGTCGCCGGAAGTAAGCTTGGTGATATTTTCCTCAACCACCTTCTGAATTTGAGGAAGGACAGCCGCCCCGTTTGGGGTTTCACGGACAGCCTTGAGAAGAGTCGCAGCGAATGAATTTTGTAGGCCCACCAGGCAGGCAACAAGCGCCACGCCCAGCGGAAGCCATTGCCGGCCAATCATGAATGGAATCTCCAACCTTCGGAGTAGCGCCATGGTGCTAAAATCGGCAAGTAACGGTGTCGGCGGAGAACCTAAAACGCCGGGCGAAACGGTAGCAGAGGGCCAAAACAGTGTCAAGCAAATCGCGCTACAGCATCAGGTTAAGGCAATCCGCACTTGACGATCACCGCCATCGCCCCATAATCTGCTCGCTAATCGCACATCATGTGGCAGGAGTCTCATGGACCCATCTCGTCCCGAGCTGATCCCCGATCCGGCCGTTAAGCGTCTCAGTCTTTACCTGCGACAACTCGAAGCGTTTAAACGCAAGGATCAGCAGACCATCTCCAGCAAACAACTTGGCGAAAGCCTCGGCCTGACCGATGCGCAGGTGCGAAAAGACCTGGCATACTTCGGACAATTTGGCCATCCCGGCATCGGATATCACGTCGACGACCTGATCTCCCAGGTTCGCCATATTCTCGGCACGGACAAAACGTGGAATGTGGTCCTGGTTGGAGCCGGCAACCTCGGGCGGGCATTGATCGCCTATCACGGATTCCAGGAAAAGGGATTCAATCTCGCCGCGGTATTTGACAACGATCCTAACAAGATTGGCAAGAAGCTCGGGGAGTTCACGATTCGACCGCTCGACGAATTGCAAAACACCGTGCGGACACATTCGATCAAACTGGCCATGCTGGCCGTGCCTGCGGCGGTTGCGCAGGATGTCGCGGATAACATGGTCGATGCAGGCGTCCGCGGGCTGCTTAACTTCGCTCCGGTCTCACTGCACCTGCCGCGCGATGTGGCGCTCTATTCGGTAGACCTGGCGGTGTCACTGGAGCAACTGGCGTTTCAAGTGAATTTCCCGGCGGTGGATCAGAGTATTTGATGGTGTTGCGATTTCACGGCAACATTTCACCAACTGGAATTTCAACCTTGGGATGTGCAAGCAACTTTACCTTGCTGCCGATGCCGAAATGTTTCACGGTCGCAAAACGCCAATCGGCTTTGCGTCCCGTCGGGTTCTCCGGGCCACGATGAACCTCGATGCGGCGCGCCGGAATATTAACGATCCAATAGTCTTGGACACCCGCTGCCGCATATCGACGCAGCTTAATTCCACTGTCTCTTTTATAGCTTGATTGCGCAACTTCGATGACCAGCGATGGGCGCGGCAACTCATCGTCGGGAGTACCAACCGGAACATCGTACAAGAAAAAGTCGGGCTCGGTGGCATCGTATGGTTCGACCCGATATGTTCCTTGAACAATGAGCCAAAATTTTTTTGCATCATTGAAATGACGATTCAAAACAATCATGCATTTCGTAACCGCAGCCATATGCGGATTGGACTGGGCGTGCATCTGGACAATCCTTCCATCGAGCAGTTCAACTCGGCGGTCATCAAATACGCCGGCCTCGGACATGCGGAAATACTCCGCAACCGAAAAGCGAACCTTTTTGGACGTCAGAATCATCGTCTGAATTATATCGCGGGGTCGGTCTTTAGCGACTGGCAAATCTGCACGGTGGCTTTGCTTTTATTCAGTGTATAAAAGTGCACGCCGTCCACACCGTGGAAGATGAGGTCCTGGCATTGGCGGGTGGCGTATTCCACGCCGGCGGCCGCGACTGCGTCGGGGTTGGATTCCAAGCTTTCCAGTTTCAAAAGAAGCGGCTGAGGAATCTTGGCGCCACACATCGAAATAAACCGCTTGATCTGGCCGACATTCAGGATCGGCATGATGCCGGCAATGATCGGGATTTTGATCCCCATCACGCGGGCGGCATCGCGAAAGCGGTAGAAATCGGCATTATCAAAAAAGAGCTGCGTAATGATGAAGTTGGCGCCGTTGTCCACTTTGCGCTTGAGATTTTCCAGATCGCGCGTGCGATTCAGACATTGCGGGTGCCCTTCTGGATATCCCGCCACGCCGATTGCAAAGTCGTGTCTCGATTTAACGTAGCCGACAAGCTGGTCGGCATATTGAAAGCCGCCTTCGGTCGCGACGAACGTGCTCTGACCGGCGGGCGGATCGCCTCGCAGGGCCAGCACGTTGCGAATCCCGCCATTCCATAATTCATCAAGAATGCCGCCGATCTGGTCAGCTGTATGACCCACGCAGGTCAGATGTGCCATTGAACGAATGTTCAGCTCGCGCTGAATGCGTTCGACCAGTTCGACCGTCTTGGCACGGGTCGACCCGCCGGCTCCATAGGTCACCGATACATAGCTGGGCCTGATCGGGCGCAATTCATCGATGGCTTGATAAAGCTGCGTGAAACCGGCCTCGCTCTTTGGGGGAAAGAACTCGAAGGAGACAGCCGGTTTGCCCTTGCCAAGGATCTCGTCAATTCGCATCAACATGATTTATCGGCTTTAGGATAGACCTGCTCCAGCGCAAAAGAAAGCCCACGGAGGTTATCCGTGGGCTTCTTCTGGTCGTATAAGAAACTAATCAGGTTAACTGATTAGAAGGCGTAGATGATATCCGCACCGAAGGTGTACATGTTCTCATCGCCATCATTGTACAGATCATGATTGGCGTGATCCCAGCGAAGTTCGGGGCGGATAATCAGGCCCTGGCCCCACTGATCGTTGGGCATGGGCTTGATCGCCAGGCCGATCGTGGCTTCGTAGACTGTGCTATCGAGGCCGCGAGCGCCGTCTTCGTCGTTGAAATATTCGACTCGGCCGTTCAGAGTGAAGTGCGAGTCGATGGTGTAGCCGGCGTACAAAGCCAGTCCGCACCACTTGGCATCGCCGCCGTCGTTGGCAGCATCAGCTTCCCAACCATAGTCGCCATTGGCGGCGAGTGTCAGATTGTCGCTGGCCTTGTAGGTGATGATCCCGTCGATCACCGTGCGATAGTGGTCGCTGTCATTCGCCTCTTCCGGACCGGTGATGCCAGTGACCGAAATCGACGTCTTATCGTCAAGCGTATAGGCAACCTGCCAGATCACGTCGATCGAACAACCGTTGTTGTCTTCGAGCGACTGTTCCCAGCCACGGGTGATGCCTGCGGTGATCGCCAGCTTGTCGCTGACGTTGTACTTGCCAATGATGCCCGTGTGCGTGAACGGGATGGCAAATCCAAACAGGTAGCTGTGTGAATAGAACGGGTTCAGCGTCGGATTGATGTATTCGTAACCGAGCAGGGTGACGAACTTACCAGCCGTCACGGTCAGGCCGCTGCCGACCGGAACCGCGAGCTGAATGTATAACTGGTTGAGGTCGAACTGTTCGTCCGGACCATCGCCAAGACCGTAGTGATCGAACAGGCCGTTGGCGTGAATCAGACGGGCGTCGCCGCCCCAGATCCATTCCATGCGTCCGCCGATATCGAACTTGCCCTTGCTGGCATCGACGGTCTTTTCAACGAAGACATCGACCTGATTGAGTGTTGGGTCCTGGTCTTCGAAGTCGAAAACCCGGCCGTTGTTGGTGTGGCTGTCGGGATTATCGAAGTTGTAAGTCCAGCTTCCTTCGATAAAGCCGCCGGCATTCAAGCCGGCATCGGACATGCTCTTGCCAACGCCTGCCTGATTGAGCACGTTCATCAGGGGCTTGGCGGGCGCATCGGCCGCGTAAATGGGTCTCGCGAGAGACAATCCCGCGTCAGGCGTTGTGCCGCCTCGAACCATGCCGGCGCAAACGAGCGCTGCACAGGCCGCTGCTGCGGCTAAACCTTTTCGATTGATCATAACTGCTCCTTCCCTTGCGGGACTATGTAAAGTTCTTCTGTTGGCACTCAACTACTGACAAAACCGATGCCATCGGCGTCAGAATCGGGAATATCTGCTGGTTAGCATGAAAAAAGCAAATTACGCTGAATATTTCGACTTTATCGGATGCATGGGATGCCTAATGCCTGCGCATCGCTCGCAACGAACCTCACCGTCTGATGCCAAAAACGGCATCTGTTGATATTATCGGGCTTTCTGACCGGTTTTCAGTCCTAATGATTGCTACAATCGTCTTGAACCGCTTAAACTCCAAAGTGAACCGATGATTCGACAATGGCAGCAACCTCTTCCGCCAATTTATGGACAACTGTCCGACGCGGAACTTCGGTTGCGCATCCAAGCCGCCAAGGATAAGCTTGCAACCCGACTGGTCATCCTCGGCCATCACTATCAACAGGACGCAATCACCGAATTCGCCGATTTCACCGGCGACAGCTTTGAACTTTCACGCGCTGCCGCGAAACAGACTGATGCCGAATACGTCGTGTTCTGCGGCGTGCATTTCATGGCCGAAAGTGCGGACATCCTGACCCGCGAAAATGTTCGTGTCATCCTTCCAGACCTGGGTGCCGGATGCTCCATGGCCGACATGGCCAACCTCGACCAAACTATGGACTGCTGGGAGCAATTGCATCAGGTATGCACTGATCAGACCATCAGGCCCATTACGTACATGAACAGCTCGGCCGCAATCAAAGCATTCGTGGGCGAGCATGAAGGCGCAGTCTGCACCAGCAGCAATTGCAGAAACGTCCTGGAATGGGCGCTCAACGTCCACAGCGCCGCCGTGGGTCGAAAAACAAAAATCCTTTTCTTTCCCGACCAGCACCTGGGCCGAAACACCGCTTACGCGATGGGCTATCCACTCGAAAAAATGGTCGTTTGGGATCCCACGAAAGACCTCGGCGGCAACACCGAAGAAGCGCTGCGCGAAGCCGATTTTGTTTTGTGGAAAGGCCATTGCTCGGTCCACGCGCTGTTTCGCCCGGAGCACGTGGATGATGTCCGCCGGAAATATCCGGACATGAAGGTGGTCGTGCACCCTGAATGCAAATGGGAAGTCGTGCAAAAAGCCGACATGGCGGGAAGCACCGCATACATCGTGAAAATGGTCGATGCCGCTCCGCCCGGCAGCCAGTGGGCGATCGGCACGGAGGTGCATCTGGTCAACCGTTTGAAGAACCGACATCCCGAGCAAAAGATTATCGTGCTCAGCGATTGCCAGTGCCTGTGCACCACCATGTTCCGAATCGATCTGCCTCACCTGTGCTGGACACTTGAAAATCTGCTCGAAGGGAAGGTCGTCAACGAGATCAAGGTGGATGCTCACACCCGCAAGTGGGCAACAGTTGCACTCGAGCGCATGCTGAGCATCAGAGGGACGGGTAATCCCCTCGGCAAAAACCAGCCTGTTGGAACGACGGTCGATTAAACCTTGTTTTGGGCAATTAAAATCGGTTAGATTGCCGCTTTGCACAAATGGGAGGATTCATGGTCGATCCGCAGGCACAGCCGCTACCCCCTTTTTTACAGTGGACACTGCCAGGACGCATGCTCGTGTTTTTCCTCTCAGCCACTTCCATCTGGTGTCTCCTGGCTGAGTTCTATGGCCTGTGCTCGATGCAAAATTTTACGATCTACATTCTGATTCCATCGATGATTTTGCTGGCCGGGATGGCTTTGATCGATCTCTCGCGCGGTAATCGAATGTTGTGGCGGGCGGTCGTGATTGGTCTGATCGGCGGATTTATTGCAGCGTGCGCATATGACCTGTTTCGCATTCCCTTTGTCGTCGCGGCCATCGATAAAGTCGGCCCAGCCTGGCTGCGGCTGCCTCTTTTCAAAGTCTTTCCGCGATTCGGCGCGATGATCCTCCAACCCCATTTTGTCGAAGCCGGTCAAACAGATTCACAATTCACGCTGACTGAGCACCTGGTAGGCTGGGCCTATCACTTTTCCAATGGCATGACCTTCGGCGTAATGTACATGGCGCTGATCGGAAACGCAACCAAACGAAGCTGGCTGTGGGCCATTGCCCTGGCAGTCGGCTTGGAATTGGCGATGCTTTTTACGCCGTACACGAAATTCTTCGGCATCAATATGACCACGCGATTCGTGGTTGTCACATTGATCGCGCACTTGGTCTTTGGAATCGCCTTGGGACTCTACTCAAAACGCGAATCGATGAAATGGAATCGCCCTGACATCGTGACCGCTTAATAAGCTTTAATTCGCATTCAGGCGATGGCGGATGAATTCCGCGCGAGCAGCCCGGCGGAGGTCCCCTTCGAGCTTTTTGCCCTGCAATTTCTGCAAATGCGCCGGCTGGGTGAGCAGGAACAATTCGTTGATCGTGCGGATATCGATGTCTTTAATCCGGCCGAGGTTGATGCCCATCCGCAGGTGACTGAGGAGAAACATCACTTCGTCACTGGTCAGCAGCCTTGCCGATCGAAGCAATCCCAGTGCACGACAAACCTTATCATCCAATGCCACCGTGCGATCGTTCAGCAGTGTTTTGCGAGCATGATGTTCAAAATCAATGATCTTGGGGATAACCGTGTGCTTGAAGTCGCTGATGATATCCGCTTCGCTGCGGCCCAGGGTCGTCTGGTTGGAGATTTGATAGAAATCCCCGGTGGCCTCCGTGCCCTCGCCATATAAGCCGCGAACGGCCAGGTGCATATCCTTGGCCGTTCGGAAAACTTTTTCGATTTCACCCGTCAACTTCAGCGCTGGCAGGTGAAGCATGACGCTGACGCGAATCCCCGTACCGACATTGGTCGGGCACGCGGTCAGGTATCCAAATCGCGGGTGGAATGAGAAATCGAGTTTATTCTCGAGCTTGTCATCGACGGAATTGATTTGCTCCCAGGCCTCTTCAAGTTGCAATCCGCTGCGCAAAACCTGAATGCGGAGGTGATCCTCCTCGTTGACCATGATGGAAAGCGTTTCGTTTTCGGCGATGGCGACGCCGCGTGAACCCTCCGAAGCCGCGTGCTGCTTGCTGATCAGATGCCGCTCAACCAGCAATTGCCGATCGACTTCAGGGGCGCTATCGAGATCGACATAAAGCGTTTCGGTCGCAAGTTGGGCTGAAAGAATTGTTTCGCGAAGACGCTTTTCGGTGGCCTGACGCTGGTGTGTGGTCATCCGGCTCAGGAATCTCTGGCCGGCGACATTGCGCGCCAGTCGGATGCGCGAAGAAATGACGATCTCGCTCATCGGCCCGTTGCCACGAAGCCATTCACCCGCTCGACTGGTCAGGTCACTTAATTTCATATGTCTCACAAACCTCAGAAGCTGGAAGTCACGACACCAATGATCAAAGCCGCCGCCAAGAAACCACCAAGCCAGATGGCCATGCCGATCCAGCCGCTTCGCTCGGATTGTTCAAGCGTAGAGCGAGTGTGCTGGACCACTGATCGGTAATTCAGGATCATGCGGTTTCCGCCTCACGGATCTGGTCGCGCAATTTGGCGGCTCGTTCATAATCTTCGGCTTCAACCGCACGCTGCAATTCCTTGCGCAATCGCGCCAGATCGACCTGTCGCTTGGCGGGCACCCCAGTACCACCCCGGCGAGTGGGAACCTTGCCCAAATGGTGAGTGGCTCCATCGTGCGCCCGATGCAGCAGAGGCGTCAGGTCCTTTTCGAACAGCGTATAGTCATGCTCACAGCCAAGCAGTCCGTTTTGGCGAAACTCCGCCCACGTAATGCCGCACGCTTCGCAGGTGGACGATTGTTCGTTGGCCATCTGTCCGGAATGCGCCAAAACAAAATTGGTCAGCAGTTCGTTGATGGGCATGTGGCTCTTGGGCTGCACGCCTTCCAATTGGGCGGCGCACTGCTCGCACAGATGCTTTTCGATCTTCTTGCCGTTGCGAATCTCCGTCAGATGCACAGTGGCGGGGTTCTTGCAGTTATCGCACTTGTTACCCATGGATGTTTTAATCCTATTTCGCGCTCCCTTTCGGGTCAATCGACACAAATTGTATGCCGATTCAATCGTCATTGCGCCAAATCGCGCGACAATCTGGCGTTTCCCACGCCTGCACCTCTTTCAAACGCACGGGTGCGGGCAACTTCAATGTCTCAGCAATATGCAGGGCCACATTCTCGGCCGATGGGTTCTTCTGCCCAAACTCCGGTAATTCATTGAGGTGCCGATTATGCATCGGGCCTACAATTTGATCGAGCAGTCTTTGCAACTCATGAAAGTCCATCACCACGCCCATCTTGTCGAGCCTGGCGGCTTCTGCTGTCACCCGTACATGCCAGTTATGTCCGTGCAATGGTTCGATCGATCCATCGTAAAGCCGCAGTTGGTGAGAAGCGGAAAAATCGCGGGTGATGGTGATTTGGAAAGCCATTTTCATCCCTCAATCTTCAAGACGAACGCATGATCGCAAGGCCGGGAAGGCGGCAGATTCACGTGAAGGCCGCGCGAATCGCAGGAAAATTTCAGCGGCTGGTCTATTCCAAGCATTCTGACGTTTTGCGGAACCGTGGTAATGGAATCGATCATCGCGATACCATTGTCCTGCCAGCCCAGCAGTATGGCATAAAGCGCCCCATCGCGACATGTGAATCGAACATCATTCGCGGTAAACGGCACACGACTTTTGTCGGAAAATCCTCCGCCCGGAATCAGCGTCGGCCCTTCGCCAAAGCGATGCCATGGCCGGGTGTCGTAAATCGCCTCGCCATTGATCGAAAGCCACTTGCCGATTTCCTTCAAAATCCGCTGCTCGGGTTCGGGAATGGTGCCATCCGACTTCGGTCCGATGTTCAGCAAAAGTCCCCCATTCTTGCTCACGATATCGACCAAGTCATGAATGATCTCGCCCACCGGTTTGTATTTTTGATTGCTGACATGGCCCCACGAATTGCGCGAAACCGAAGTATCGGTTTGCCAGAATGGCGTGCGAATATCCGCCAGTTGACCGCGTTCAACATCAAACACAGCCGCTCCGGGCGGAAATGCCTTTAACTTGTAATTGATGACGACTTCACGCCCCCATTCGATCGCGCGGTTGTAATAATACGCAGCAAACTTTCGAAGATACGGCTCGAAGGCGCGGTGCTCGATCCACCAGTCAAAATAAATGATCCGCGGTTGAAACTTGTCGGCCAGTTCACACGTTCGTGCAAGCCAGTCGTCCAGATGATCCTGAGGCGGGGCCGGATGATCCGATGGATTGCCATGGAAATCCTCGATGTAGGTCGCGACATTGTATAAACCGCGATAGCGCGGATCGACCACATCGGATTGAATTTGTCTGCCATGCCCATAGAACCAATAGTTTTCCGCGCGATGAGTAGATGCTCCGAAGACCAATCCAACCTCTTGAACAGCGGCCGATAACTCGGCGATCACATCCCGCCGTGGACCCATTTTGAGAGCGGACCAATCCGTGAACGAGCAATCATACATCGCAAAGCCATCGTGATGTTCCGCCACCGGGACGACATATTTTGCGCCGGATTGGTGAAACAATTCCGCCCAGGCGCGCGGATCGAATCGCTCGGCTTTGAATTGCGGAATGAAATCCTTGTAACCGAATCGGTCGTGCGGGCCGTAGGTTTTAAGATGATGCTCATACTCAGCGCTGCCGCGAACATACATGTTTCGCGGATACCACTCGTTGCCGAATGCCGGGACCGAATAGACGCCCCAATGGATGAAAATTCCGAACTTGGCCTGCTCATACCATCGCGGAATGCGGCAATTTTCGATGATGGAGTCCCACTCGGGCTTGCACTGACCGTGTTCGATCACTCGGTCGATTACCTCTAAAACTGCGGAAAGTTCGGACATGGCGCGATCCTACCCGAAGGCGTCTGATAAACCAGAATAAACGCCCAAGTTGGCCCCCGATTCAGACGATGAAACGTTTAGAAAGTGCTTACGAGGAGACCAATTGCGCGGAATTCGGATCGGACAGTTACTGGTTGAACAAGGCGTGCTGAGCGACGTCCAGGTCGAGCATGTCCTGAAGATTCAAAAAGAAACCGGCCGCCCTTTTGGTGACCTCGCCGAACGTCTGTATGGCATCAGCCCCAAAGCCGTTGAAGATGCCTGGGTCGAACAATATGTCCGCACGGTTGGCGTGGTGGACCTGGATGACGTCAAGGTCGAAACCGATTGCCTGCGGCTGCTCAACCGTCGCCAAGCCTGGCAGTTTCACATGCTGCCGACCAATCGCGAGGAACAGGAACTCAGCGTTGCCACCAGCCCCGAAGGTTTGGTGCGCGCGGTCAATTTCGCGACGCGTTCGATCGATGAGCCGGTCTATTTCATGCTCGCCGAGCGCCAGCAGCTTCGCGAATTCCTGATGAAACATTACCCCGTGCCGGAATTCCTCGCGAAGTTTGCTGAAAAACTCTAGAGCGGTTTTCAGATGACTGTACACCTATCCTGCGGTAGGCTGAGCCGATCACCTGCTGTTGGAGGTGTGGCATGGAGGGCTTGTCGTTGGATCTTCGGGAGCGGATTTGCACCGCGTGCGATGAACAGACGGAAACG
>DASZXJ010000045.1:0-33403 GCA_035545895.1 Tepidisphaeraceae bacterium
TGGAAAAAAATATGTAATGCCATCCCGCAGCCGCAACAAGAATCGAGAAAATGGCAGGTAGATAACTCATGAACCCATCGCGCCCGGCACGATGCCAACGGCCGCGAGCATGACTCGAGTCGTTTTCATCGGCAAACCTACAATATTAGTGTAGCAGCCCGCCATGCGGATAACGAACGGATCCTTGTCCTGAATGCCATATCCGCCCGCCTTGCCCTCCCAAAGCCCGGACTCCACATAATCGGCAATGTCCTTATCCGAAAGCGCCCGCATGCGCACGGCCGACATGACCCGTTTTTCCTCGGCATATCCTGTGGAGCGTTTGGTCAAGGAAAGACCGGTGATTACGATATGGGTCGTTCCGCTCAGCAGCCGAAGCATGTCTCGCGCATGTTGCGCATCCTTCGGCTTGCCCAATACCCGATCGCCAAACGCGACAACCGTATCGGCGCCGAGAATGAAATCGTCCTGGCGTCGCGTGGCAACGGTATGCGATTTGATCCGGGCCAACCGTATTGCCAGGTCCGCAGGCAATACCTCGGGGGAATAATCCTCTTCGTCCACGTCGGCGGGATCGACCACGAAATTGAACCCCGCTTCGCGCATCAACTCCTGCCGCCGGGGTGATCGGCTAGCCAGCACAAGGATCGGGGGCTGTGTTTCACTCATGCAAAGCTTAAACTCGTGGAGCGGATTGTAACCGGGGCGCAAAAATGAAAAATAGGTACTGGTGCAGTTTGATGTGACACGGCCTTTCCAGGCCGTGCAGGCTATCGCATGGGCTGGAAAGCCCATGTCACAATAAACTCTCCTTTTTCTTCAAACTGCACCAGTACCGAAAAATAGACGCTTGCAATAAAGATTGATAATGAACTCATCAGACGCCCAAACATCCTCGCCCCAGTCCAGCAGGCTGAAGGTGCATTTGATGTCCGATTCAACGGGCAACCTCGCCCATCACATGCTGGCGGCATCCCTCACACAATTTCCCCATGAGGGGTTTGAAATTCGATCGCATATGTTTCTGCGGACCCCTGAAGCGATGGCGAGCGCATTGCAGGTTGCCGCCAATGAAGGCGGCGTGGTCATGCACGCGGTGGTTTCCGCAGAGGCAAAGCAACAGATTTTCGACTTCTGCCGAAACCATAAACTGCATTGCAAGGATTTGACGGGCGACTTCGTCGAGTTTTTGGCGGTTGCGTCGGGCTACACACCGTCGGCCAAGTGGCAGGACCTGCACAAGGTGGACGAAGCGTACCACCGGAAGATTCAGGCTGTCGAGTTCACCCTCGCTCACGACGATGGCCTGGGCCTTGATACCTTGCACGAAGCGGACATCATTCTTGTGGGCATTTCCAGAACCAGCAAGACGCCAACCAGCATCTACCTTTCGCAGTTGGGCTATCAAACGGCCAACATTGCACTGGCCATGGGAATCGATCCGCCTCGGGAACTCGTCGAAATCCCCCCGGGCAAAACGGTGGGCTTGATGATTGATTCAACTCGCCTGATCGATATTCGGCGCCGCCGGCAAATGGAATGGAAAATGGCATCGGGATCGTACGATGATCCTGCCATAGTCCGGGACGAGCTGATTTGGAGCCGAAGGCTTTTTAATAAGAATCACTGGCCCGTTATTGATGTCACCAACAACGCGATTGAAGAGACCGCAGGCCGTATTTTGGACGTTTTGAAGCTTCCTCGCACCGCTGGCGCTTGATAACTTATTCTTACAGGATATAAGGATTGCAATATCTAGAGATCCGGGAAACTCCCTTCTCAAGAAAGAAAGGGTGTGAGAAGCAATGATCTTCACCAGTGCCACCGAGTACGCTATCCGAGGGTTGGCGGAATTGGCGAGTCGATCGACTGGGGGCAACATGCTGCTGGATCAGTTGGTCACCGGCACGGATTTGCCGCGCGATTTTATGGCCAAGATCTTCCAGAAGCTGGTTCATGGCGGAATCCTGATCAGCGCCAAGGGGCGCGGCGGAGGATTTGCAGTTGCCAGGCCGGCCCATCAGATCACCCTGATGGAAGTTGTCGAAGCCATGGAAGGACCTCAATTGCTCGACCGGTGCGTGGTTGGCCTGGAAGCCTGCAGCGACTCCATGCCTTGCCCGCAACATGATCTCTATAAACCCATTCGCCAACGCCTGAAGGATTATCTGAATACGACCACGGTTGCAGATATGGCGTCGTCGCTGAAGGCCAAGCAGGCTTGGCGAGAAGTTCACCAATAACAGGTTGGGTCAAAATTAGGGAATAAGGAGTTTTTCAAATGAGTCAAAATCTGACCCATGCAGAATCTGCGCAAAAGCTGCAAGGCCAGCCCGGACCCACTGCAGCCGCCAAAGCCTGGATCGATGAATGCACCGCCCTGCTCAAACCCCAGAACATCGTCTGGTGTGACGGCAGCAAGGAAGAGCGCCAGCGCCTCATCGACCAGGGCATCAAGGAAGGAATTTTCGTCAAGCTGAACGAAAAGAAATGGCCAGGCTGTTATTACCACCGCTCAAATCCCAACGACGTTGCCCGCACCGAGCAACTCACCTTTATTTGCGGCCCCAGCGCCGATCTATCCGGCCCGACCAATAATTTCATGAACGACAAGGTCGCCTATGCCAAGCTGCGAACCCTTTTCGACGGTTCAATGAAAGGCCGCACGATGTATGTCGTGCCTTTCGTCATGGGCCCGATTGGCTCGCCTCTCGCAAAGGTCGGCATTCAGTTGACCGACTCGCTCTATGTGGCCGTCTCGATGGGCCTGATGACCCGCATGGGCAACGTGGCGTGGGTTCAACTGGCCAAAAACGGCGAATTCACCAAGTGCCTGCACGGGTTGGGCGATGTCAATCCCGAGAGACGATTCATCTGCCATTTCCCGCTCGATAACACCGTCTGGTCTTTCGGTTCCGGCTACGGCGGAAATGCGCTGCTTGGCAAAAAATGTCTCGCGCTGCGAATCGCGAGTTTCCTTGGCCGTCAACAGGACTGGATGGCCGAGCATATGCTGCTCATGGGCGTGGAAGACCCGCAAGGCGAAAAGACCTACGTCGCCGCCGCTTTCCCAAGCGCTTGCGGCAAGACCAATTTCGCGATGCTCATTCCGCCCGACAAGTATCGCAAGCAGGGATGGAAGGTAACGACCGTCGGCGATGATATTGTCTGGATGTGGGTCGATGAATCCGGCCGGCTCCGCGCAATCAACCCCGAAGCCGGCTATTTCGGCGTCGTGCCCGGCACCAACGCCAAGAGCAATCCCAATGCGATGGCGTGCATGGCGCGCGATACGATCTTCACCAACGTCGCGCTCGTTCAACTGCCCGACGGAACCTACGACGTGTGGTGGGAAGACAGCGACTGGCCCGCGCCGGCCAAGGCAATCGACTGGCAAGGCAAGGAATGGACGCCAACTTCCGGCACCAAGGCAGCGCATCCCAATAGCCGGTTCACCGCCCCATCGACCAACAACCCGGCGCTGGATGTCGCATGGAACGATCCGAACGGCGTGCCGGTTTCAGCGCTCATCTTCGGCGGCCGACGCAGTCGAACGATTCCGCTCGTATTCCAGGCGTTCAACTGGATGCACGGCGTTTATGTCGGCGCAACCATCGGCTCGGAAACCACCGCTGCCGCCACCGGACAGGTCGGCGTCGTGCGCCGCGACCCGATGGCCATGCTTCCATTCATCGGCTACAACATCCGTGACTACCTCGTGCACTGGTTTCACATGCGGAAAAAGATGACCGATTGCCCAAGAATATTCATGGTCAATTGGTTCCGTAGAAACGCGCAAGGCAAATTCGTCTGGCCGGGATATGGCGAAAACATGCGCGTGCTCAAGTGGATCATTGACCGCGCCCATGGCCGAGCTTATGCCCGCGAAACACCGCTGGGCTGGATGCCCCGAATTCAGGACATCGATCTCGACGGCCTGCAAATGTCCGTCAACGACCTGCAGGAACTGGAAAGCGTCAACATCGAGGAATTCAAGGCCGAAATCATGAGCCAGGAGGAACTCTTCCTCAAACTCGCGGGCGAGCTTCCCAAGGAAATGATTTTCCAACGGGAACTCCTGATTAGCCGTTTGTAATTGACAAATCATCGGCGTGGCCGAGCAATCGACCACGCCGATTCTGTTGATTGGATCACCGGCATCTGAGACGGTTCGACTGTCCTTCACTTCTGCAAGACCGCAACTATTCCAGTTGCCTCAATCCAGCAATCAGCCTCGTTTCCCGTCGATTTAGCGGTCCTTGATCGCTACAAATTTTTGGCGGATTTTGCTCCGGTCGGCAAGATAGTCATAGAAACTCATGACCGACGCCGAACTTCTCAAAGATTTCTCGTCCACGCGAAATGAAAAACCGTTCTGTCGATTGGTGGACCGTTATATCGACTTCGTTCACGCGTCGGCGAGCCGTCAGGTGAGAGATTCTCACTTGGCGGACGACGTCACGCAGGCGGTTTTCATCGTGCTCAGCCAGAAAGCGGGATCGGTTCCGCCGGCGTATCTGCCGGGATGGTTGCTTGGGGCAACTCGCCGCTGTGCGAAAAGCGCATTGCGACTTCGCGCGCGGCGATTCCGTCATGAACAACAGGCCGCTGCCATGAAATCGGAAATCCAACCGCCGGCACAAGACGCCATCGACTCGCGGGAAATTCTTTTCAAACTGGACGATGCGCTTGCATCGTTGCCCACCATCGATCGCGGCGTGGTGGCGCTGCGATTCCTTCAGGGCAAAAGTCTTGCAGAAGTCGGGGCCTCTCTATCCCTCAGCGAAAATGCCGCCCAAAAGCGATTGACTCGTGCACTGTACAAGCTTCAAGGATTATTGAAATCCAGAGGCGTGATGCTCGCGGGCCCAGCGTCCTTGGTTTCGGCATTTGTCATTGCAACCCGGCATACCGCCCCGCCCACGCTGGCGGCGACGATTAATCCATCTGCATTTGCAACACTGACCGGCACCGGGCAGGGCGTGACGCCGACAATGATTTCCAAAGGAGCCGCTAATTTCATGCTCGCCAGCAAGGCCGCGATTGCAGCCATCGTCCTTGTGACATTTCTTCTTTTGGCGACAGGAACCCTTTTTGTCCTCCATTCGATGGCCGTTGTGGTTGTTTCCACATCCACGACGAAACCGCAAATCGAACATGGCCCTGACAACGCGACCTGGCCCATGAAGTTTGACGTGGTCGAGTCCAAAGAAGCCATTGATCAACCCGCAACGCTCGCGCAAATCAAACAGATGCTTCGCACCAATGAAGACGCTCTCCAAAATCTTCGAGTGGAAAGCGCTTATTCCGTTGAACGAACGAATGCCTCAGGCAAATGGGAGTTTGGCGGCGAGGGGAAACGCATTCTTTGGATTGATGGAAAACCTGCGAAGCGATTTCGAGCGCAGGTGGATCATGAATTAGTTGAATGGATTGCGGGAGCGGCACCATTCTCGGAAGACATCTACGTTTACATCTGGGATGGGGTTCGATCGTACCGGCACTCCTCACATTCGGGAGCACCCGGCCCCGACAACAATGACAACCGGGGCACGATTTCAAATCGCCGGTTTTTGCCCAATGGAACTGGTTGGGAACTCTCGCAATTTGGATTCATCGAATTCATCCAGGCCCCCGCTCAAATGGGCTACCCCGAGAGATTGTCTGATTATTTCGATCCCACTTCAAAATTCGCTCCGGCGTTGCAGCACGTAATCTTGAATGGCGATCCGATGATACGGGCCCAGTTCATTGCTCCTCGCGCTTTTGATGTTTACCTCGACGCGAAATACGGATATGCGATTCGCGGCGTCAATTGGGCAAGACCTGATGGAACATTGATCGTGCGCGCCTATGTTGAGACGCTACGGAAATTGGACGCGGAACTGTTTTATCCCGGCAAGATCAAGTCTGAATATGCGGCCCGTCACATCCTAACAACCATCAGTTCCGTGACCGCGAACCTGCATGATTGGCCAGACAGCCTGTTCACGATGAATTGGAATCCGGGTGAACCCGTTTGGGACGAGCAGACTCGGACGGCGACTTATCCGGCAGGTCGTGAGAAGCCTGCCCCGTGATAGAAATGACATGCAATCTGTAACGCCGCTAAAACGCGCTTCGCACCACTCCGCCGTCGGCGCGGACGGCGGCGCCGGTCGTTGCTGATGCGAGCGGGCTCGCCAAATACGCCACCATCGACGCCACTTCCTCGGGCGTGGCAAATCGCTTGATCAGCGAGCTTGGCCGCACCTTTTCAAAAAACTCCTTTTCAAACTCTTCAAACGATTTGCCCCTGGACAATGCGTTGACGAAATCGACCACGCCTCTGGATTTGGTCGGGCCCGGAAGTACGGAATTCACCGTGATACCCGTGCCTGCAACCGACTCCGCCAGCCCACGCGATACAGCCAGTTGGGCGGTCTTGGTCATTCCGTAATGGATCATCTCTGCCGGAATCTGGATGCCGCTTTCGCTGGAAATAAAGAGAATGCGCCCCCAGTTGCGCTTCTTCATGCCAGGCAGGTAGAGGCGAGCCAGTCGAACACCGCTCAAGACGTTCACGTCAAAGAATTTCTTCCAATCCTCGTCGGGGATGTCTTCAAACGCCTTGGGTTCGAAGATGCCCAGGTTGTTCACGACGATTTCGACGTCGGGATGTTGTTCGAATAATTGTCTGGCGACGGCTGCATCGCTGAGATCGCCGGGGAAGCCCAGGACCTGACCCTTGACGGTTTTCTGCATTGCCGCGACGGCAGCCTTCACCGCATCGCTGGTTCTTCCATTGACGATGACTCTCGCCCCTTCGGCAGCAAGCGCCATCGCGATGGCGTGACCAATGCCTGCCGTACTGCCGCTGACCAACCCGAGCTTTCCAGCTAACTGCAAATCCATTTATTCTCCGTAATGGTGGCGTGACAAATCATTGATTCATGTGATCCAACTGCAGTCACACGCGCTTTCCAGCCCGTGAGGCACATCGTCATGGGCTGGAAAGCCCATGTCACGAGTTGAATCGTGACACTTCCTGAACCTTGCGCGGTTTGAGGATCGCAAGTATCCTCTCCCAGTGGAGAGGGAACCATTTTCAGGCGCTCATATCGTAGAAAAATTCCTCGTGGACGATCTTGCCGTTCTTGACGGTGTAGAGAGCAGTCTCTTCCAGATTCATTCGTTTGCCCGCCATCGGACCGGCCTTGGCGGTGACATCGTAGTTGAAATAGACGATGAACCGATCCCCATGAGGCCAGGGACCTTTCGCTTCGGCTTTATGGATTTCGTGATTGGCTTCCCACCATTCCGCCTTGCCCTTGATGGCCGCGAGCCCTTCCATTCGCGCCGGCATTTGCGGGCTGCTCATCGCTTCAACACTGACGATCTTGTCGTCGTAAAGCGTCGTGATCGCCTCCATGGCCTTTCCCTTCCTGCACAATTCAACAAGCTTCTTTCCAATTTCAAGCGTGCTTGCCATACAGAATCTCTCCTTTTTTGGTTATCGCGATGGTAGCCGTGCAAAGACGGCAAGTCCTTTTGATTTTGGTTGAGTTTGATTATTGAAGAATTAACAGACCCTTTTTCGGACGGTGTTTCAATTCGCGATAATAGCGGACCGCATGGTCCTTTCCATACGTGCGAGCATTGGGTTGTTGGACCTTCTCACGCGATGCCAACCCTAAAGTGGCTCGCCCCTTTTGCCGACCTTTTGTGAGATAAACCCTTATATTTCATCATGATACCGTCACCGCAAACGTTCGATGTCGTCCCTCAGCTTCGAAGCATTCTCGACACTCCGGCCGAGGCGGTTGACGATCAGGTGCAGGCGCTTCAATCACAAATCATTTCCCTCAATGCCGAAATCGAAGCGCTGCGCAAGCGCGACGAGACCGTCAAGTTCTACATGCAGCGGCTGGATGAAGAGATGCGCCTCGCTGCGCGATTGCAGCAGGATTTTTTGCCCAAAACGTTGCCGCAACTCGGTTCCGTACATTTTCATGCGCTGTTCCGTCCCGCCGGGTATGTCAGCGGGGATCTTTATGATGTCATGCGCCTCGATGAATCGCACGTCGGTTTTTACATGGCCGACGCGGTCGGACACGGAATGCCCGCCGCCCTGCTCACCATGTTCATCAAAAATGCCCTCGTGACCAAGCAAATCAACCCGGAAGGCTATCGCTTGCTCACCGCCGGCGAAACGATGGCGGAACTGAATCGGGTTTTGATTCAGCAGGACCTCTCCTACGCGACTTTCGCGACCGCTGTATACGGACGAATCGACACCAATACGCTTGAGATGACCTTTGCACGCGGCGGACACCCCAATCCCATTCTGCTTGGAGCGGATGGTTCCACGCGAACGCTCGCCGCCGATGGCGGTTTGCTCGGCATCTTCCCGGAAGAAACCTTCTCGACCAGCACCGTGCAACTCAAGCCAGGCGATCGACTTTTCATCTTCAGCGACGGCATCGAAGTCGCGTTTTCAGAAGATCTCCAGTCCCCTGATGCGCAGAGCTGGAAAAACGAAATCCAGAAGCGCCGCAAACTCAGCGGCCAGGAGATCGTTGCCAGCCTTGCTGCCCATCTCGACAGCGAATCAGGCAGCCTCGCCCCCAAAGACGACCTCACGCTTATTGTCGCAGAAGTGCAATAAGATAACGCCGCCCCGCTGGCCGCCACTAAACAAGGATTTGTCTCTGCCGGTTAGTGGGATGCTTCAATCCATGCTTGTCTTAGAATGCGCTCAATGCGTTGGACTGCCCAGGCGGTTTGGATGGCCTTCATTTCCATGACCGACATGTCGCGCCCCATGTATTGCCCGTGAAATCGGAAGAACTTGTCCGTATCAAACGGCTGGGCGGAGCCTTGTGGATGCTGCGGCGTGCCACCCTGGTCGGTCGCGTGCATGGCAGCCAGACCGATGAGCGGCAAGGCATCGTAGCTTTTGAGTCCGACTTCCAGCGTTTGATGAAACAAATCGCCCGATTGGACCGGATCTTTGAATTCCTCAAGCTGCTTGACGAACAACCGCCAAAATTCCTGCCGCAGCGACTGGAACTCGTTCACCTCGTCATCGCACATGCGATATTCCACTTCTGCGTGAACATTGGGGCTGCGGCGCTTGTCGGCAAAATAGGATTGGCTTTTGTAATCCATCGTCGTGTGCTGCGGCTGGGTGTTGTCGGCCAGGTAATGCGCAAGATAGCCGCCCCAATAAACGGCGGTCTTCAATTCCTGCTCTTTGAGTGTTGGCGCATTGAACTGCTTGGCCCGGATGGAATTGACCAGCTCGTTGTAACATTGCTCGATCCGAAACGGCAGCATGCCTGCCTGAATGTATCGCGCATCGTGCATGTCATGAGGAATTTCACCCTCTGCGGGCTTATGGGATAGATCGTGCTGATAATTGCGCGGCGTGTCTCCCGGGACGAACATCTCCAAATCAATGAAATGCAGCAATCGCTCATGCACGCCAAATGGTTCGATCTTGACATTGCCTTTGTCTTCAAGGGCATGAATATCGGGCTGACAGACCCAGTAAGAGATGCCGCTCAATCCTTCGGGCTTGATGCCGACGTGGGTGTGCAGGAAGTATTCGCGCTGGCCGGACATATCGGACACGTCGCCGGCGATGTCCTTCAGCCAGGCCTTCATGTCATCCGGCGTTTGCGGGTCCTGCAACAGCCTATACACGGCAATACGGGCAAACTGGATGTGCTCCTTAAAGCTCCATCCCCACGCCTGGGAGCACGCCAGGAGCGAAGCAATCACGAATACCATGAAACGCCGGGACGCAATGGAAGGCGTGCTGGGCATACGCCCATGATACCGGGAACTGTTAAGTTACTTCAAAGCTTGAAGAGCATCGCCGAACACGATTTGTGAGATGGCAGCGTCGGATTCACCCTTTTGTTTGCCTTTGATGAGGACGAACAGCGGCTGCTTAATTTCGGGAGCCGCATTATTGCCCAGCAACAGGTTGCTGGTTACCGGGGCAGGCGCCTCCCACAGAACCAGCACAGCGATCAGATCGTTGGCAGATGGATCCAGCGAGGCTGCAAGCCATTGACGTGCAATCGAATTGGCTCGATCCCGTTGATCCTTTTCCTCCCGTGTGCAGAACTGCTTGCGAAGCGTTGCGGGGAAATTATCGAAGGCTTTGAAATCGGCGCCCAGGTCGGTGGCGATCGTCTCGGCCGGCCAGGTGTATACGCGCGACGAAATGATCGTCAGCCCCTGCGTGCGCTGAAGCAGATGGTATCGGGTATGGTTTTGGTTCCCGTCCAAGCCACGGACGATCACGTCATCACCGACCATGGCGGCAGTCTGAACGGCGCCGGATTCATCAATGATCGACTGCGAGAGATTGCTGATGAGCTGCCCCCATGCCGCGGGCGCGGGCTGGGTAGTCTGCGCGGCCACGGTTGAGGCCCAGAGCAATGCACCCATTGTTAATATGAACTCGAGGCGAAAACGCATGACGACCACCTCATCTATTCTATCGGTCAGATAAGGCTTGCGGTGCATTTTTCGGAGCGGCGTTGAAATCTCGTTATAGAAAATGCGACATGATTATGGGACCGAGTGCCCCAAAATACAAAGGCGAACCCGGGGACGATAATACAGCCGGCGGACGGTCGTCACTTCTTCATGGCTTCGACACCGCCCATGATTTCCGACAGCTCCGTCGTGATCTGGCTCTGGCGAGCCCGGTTGTATTGCATGGTTAGCGCCTTGGCCATTTTGTCGGCGTTGTCGGTGGCGCTCTTCATCGCGACCATTCGCGCGACGTGCTCGCTGGTCGTGGCGTCAAGGAACGCCTGGAAAAACGCGGTGCGAACGGTGAGCGGCAAAAGTTCGTCGAGCAGTTCGCGCGGCTCGGGAGAGAAATCATAGATCGTTTCGGTTTTGATGGCTGGCTCGGCGGACTTCTCGGTCTTTGCAGCCACTCCGGCGAGCGGCAACATCGCCGAGACTTCCGGCCGCTGAACGCCAGCGCTGACGAAATTCATGTACGCAATGTAAACCGCATCGAGTTCGCCCTTGGTGAAGCGGTCCATGAACAGATCGGCCACGCGCTGGACATCGACAAAGCGAGGCGTGTCCTGCGCGTCGAGGCGCTGAGTGATCGGCCGCTTCTGAAACGTGAAAAAGCTGATCCCTTTTTTACCGGCCACGTAAAGATCAATCGTTTTCCCCGCAGCAAGCTGCTCGCGGATGAAATGCATTGAAGTCCGCAGCACGCTGCCGTTGTATGCGCCGGCGAGACCCCGGTTACTCGTTAAGACGACCAGCCCGATGCGGTTGGTGCGGTCGGCGTCGGTCGGCTGACGCAGCAGCGGATGCCGGACATTGCCGACGCTGCTCGCCAGTTCCCGGACGAGCTCACGGACTTTCTGCGTGTAAGGTTTGGTGCCAACGGCGCGCTTAAGCGACTTCTGGAACTTCGCCGTCGCGATCATCTGCATCGTCTTGGTGATTTTCTTGATGTTTCGAACCGCCTTGCGGCGTTTGACGATTGCGCGTGCCTTGGCCATGAATTCCTCATAAAGCTGGCGGCAGGCAGCCGGCGGCTGGCAGTGACTGGACTGCCTGCTGCCCGCTGCGAGCTGCCTGCTGAACTCTGGAGCCGAGCGGGATCGAACCGCTAACCCCTGCCTTGCAAAGGCAGTGCTCTCCCAATTGAGCTACGGCCCCGAAATAGGCGAAGCATTGTAAGGAGCAAGCCCAGGGTTGTCACGCCCGCGAAATCAGAGAGAATTCGGCGAAGTCGGGGTTGATTCTCCGGTCAAACCATCGCGATGGCGCAAGCGACGTCGAAACCCGCTTGCGCCATCGCGACAGTGACTCCAGGACCGCGGGAAACACGCAGATGCGCGAAGATTCAGCGCATTTCATCGACCAATCCGTTTGTCTGTTTCGTCATATGGCGCGCAATTTTGTGCAGTTTCTGAGAGCCTTGAGAAACGGATTTCGGATTTTGGATTTCGGATTGCGGATTGTGGATTGTGGATTTGGGAATTGGAGTTGCGCGACATGAGTCAGCATGGCGCAACAAAGGAGCCGCGGGTCACTGGATCTTCGTCATTCGGATTTCGTCATTGATTCGTCATTCTGATTTGGTCATTCGTCATTCAGGTTATGGTCATTGGGATTTTGTTGGTCATTGGGATTTGGTCATTGACCGTTTAATCCCCGCTTCAACGCCAACCCCCGCCCGCCTTCGCCTAGCGAACGATGCGGTATCCCAACGTACCTCCCTACGACTCCGATCGCATCTCTCGCCTGCATTGCGGCTGGCAGCGCAGCCGGGTTCCTTATTACCCCGGGTTTTAACCGGTCTGGGTCCTGATGAACGGCAGGCAACATTTCCGTAGGGGCTTTAAGAGAATCCCTTCTGCCTGCTAAATCGTGGGCCGCGTAAAGTTTATATGTAATTGCCATGTTCCTTCGGCAGGGATGTTCATCGCTGCTGTATGGAAATTAGGAACGTGGCAGCATTTAACTTGTGGAGGACCGCATGAATCGCACATTTCACAAAATCGCAAGTGCATTGGCAGCCGGGACTTTGGCTTTTGGATTGGGCGTTGGCGAACTGAATGCTCAGACGTCGCAACCAGCAGGCCCGGTGCGTCCGGCCAATCCCCGGCCAATCGTTCCGAATCCAGCAATTCCCCCGGTGAATCCAAATCCGACTCCCAATCCGGTGACACCGGTGAATCCGGTCAACCCGATCACCCCACCGAGCACGCCGACGGATCCGACCACGCCGGTAACACCGGTGCCTCCTCCGATCGCACCAGGCGCCCCATCGACACCGACGACGCCGAATAATCCGAGCACGCCAAGCTCGCCGACCGCGCCAGGCACGCCAGGCGGAACGACGGGCGGCGGCGTGGGAGGCCCGGGTGGGATTGGTGGCGTTGGTTCACCCGGCACGGTTGGGCCAGGCTCGCCCGGTGGCGGACCGGTGACGCCTCAACCCTTCCCCGATAGCACCGTCAACGGCAGCATCGGCGGGCCAGGTACGGTCGGTGGAACCGTATCATCAGGATCGATCGGCGGCCCCGGCAGCACCGGCAGCTCCGTCAACACCAACGGAAGCATTGGCGGGTCCGGGTCGGTTGGGACCGGTTCGACCTCAACCGGATCGATGGGATCAGGCTCAGGGAATCTTGGGACCTCGGGCAACCTCGGAGGTGCCGGGTCATCCGCGCGGATTGGAGCAGGCGCTTCGGGTAACACCGGAGCTTCGGGAAGCACCGGTGCAACAGGATCGACCGGGTCCAGCGGATCGGCTGGATCGACCGGGTCCACTGGCGCATCGGGCAGTTCGGGCGCTTCCGGCGGAGCGGGCGCTTCTGGCGGCAGCCGCTAAAACCGGTGAATTCTGAAGCACCCGGTTATTGATGACGGCTTCATTTGTTTGCGGGCCGCGTGGACCAATGGGTTCACGCGGCCCGTTGATTTTTCAGTAAAAGCCCGTGTCACATTTGAAAATGCACAGCACCGATTTTTCCATCTTGACGGACCAGCAACCATTGCCCGATGATTAAACCATCTGCACTTCTTGAAAGATGCAATGGAACAACCGCAGCAGCAGTTGAAGAACAACCTCTTGCGATATCTCCCGTGGCTTGCCGCCGCCCTGCCTGCCTTGATTCCCCTGTGGCTTATCTCTCACGACGGGGTGGACCTGCCCTATTTGGATCAATGGGGCTCGGCCTACGCGGAGTTTTACATCAAGGCCCATCATGGCCAGCTCAGTTTCTGGGACTTCACCGCTCAGCAAAACGAACACCGCATGTTCGTGCCCAAGGTCATTTATTACGTCCTTAATTCGATCACCCATTGGAACGCATTTGGCGAAATGATCCTGGGTTGGCTGATCGTCTGCGCAACTTCTCTGAACATTGCCTGGCTGTGTCGTAAGGCAACGTCGTTTCCGATTGGTCCGATTGTGTGGGGCATTGCAAATCTCATGATTTTCACCCCCGTGCAATGGGAAAACTGGACATGGGGTTTGGGAGTCATCAACGTCCTGCCGATCTTTTTCATCACGTCGGCCATGGTCGTTCTGAGCACGAGTTGGAATGAATGGCTGCGGATTGGCTTTGCGATGGCGCTCGGCACGGCCGCGACATTTTCGTCGGGCCAGGGAATCCTGGTCTGGCCGCTGCTATTACCGATGGCTGCATGGTCAGGTTCGCTGAAGGAACTGCTGGCCAAAAAGTGGTTTGTTCTCGGCTGGCTCGGTGCGTTTGCATTCAACATCGTGCTTTACAACGTCGGATACATCGAACCGGGTCGCCCGCCGGAATTGCGCGGATATTACGTCAATCCTCTGCTGGTCGTGCGATTCATCCTGGCGTTTCTGGGAAATCCGTTGATTCACTACGCGGTCTGGCCGCCGCCCACGTCGGCGAGCATCGCCATTGGCTTGGTGGAATTCTCCCTATTGCTGGCTTCGTCCATTTATGTGGGACTGGTATTTTTCAAACAGCGCGACCATGCGTGGTGCCGGCCGGTGGTCGTTCTTCTCATGATCGGCTGGTATTCCGTACTCAGCGGGCTTGCCGCATCAGAGTTTCGCGCGCGGCAGGGCGAGTGGATGTCGATGTCCTCGCGATACGCGACGGCTGCGCTTTATTTGCCTGCCGCTCTGGCGATCTTGATCCCAGTGATCCTCGCACGAATCCGGGCCAATCTACGAGATGATTCGAAGTATGTTTGGCCGGTCCCCCAATGGGCGGCTTTGGCGATATTTCTCGCCATTTATTCAATCGGCTGGGATCGGGCATTCAATAACGCTCGCTTCGATGGTTTGATGCGCCTGGAAGGCAAGGCAGCGGTCCTCTTTCTGAGACTTTTCCCGAATAATCCGTTGCTGTCGGAAGCGGTAGGCCCCGGCGCAGCTTCGCGAATTCCGATTGCGGAGGAACTCAATGCGATGGGGTACATTCGTCCGCCGCTGATCAATACCGACGTCGCATCTGAATTGCAGAATCCCACTCCCCCAACCATGCCACCGAGTTCATTCGGCAAAATTGAACGTGCTGAAAAGACCCATGCCGACCAGGCAATTCTTTATGGCTGGGCAATGCTGCCGCAATATCATCAGCGGGCGCATTCAGTCCTCCTGTCGTACCAGGATGAGCTGAATCGGCCGGTGATATTTGCAATGGGCAAAATGGGTTATCAACGCGACGATCTGGTAAATAGTTTTGACGATTCGGCGTATCGCGACAGCGGCTGGCTGGCGCCGTTCAATTCGGCGGCCATTCCGGCAAAATTGAGCGAAACCCAGATCCTCGCGTGGGCGGTGGATGCTAAAACGGCCCGGATTTACCGGATCGACGGCGATATTACATTCAAACGATAATCGATGAACGACCAGCAACAACGCCTCTACAATCTCGCCAAATACTGGCTGCCCATGATTCTGGCAGCGCTGCCGGCATTGATCCCTCTCAAATTGATCATTCGCGACGGCGTGGATATGCCAAACGCCGATCAATGGGGAACCAGTTTTGCCGACATGTACGTCAAAGCCCATCGCGGCGAACTTTCGTTCTGGGATTTCACTTCACAACATAACGAACATCGTATTTTCTTTCCCAAGGTTGCCTTCTATCTCCTGAACAACGTCACTGGATGGAACACCAAGGGAGAAATGGTGCTGGCGTGGCTTCTTGCGTGTGGAACATCCGCGGCAATCCTTTTTCTTTGCCTCAAAACCAAAACGCGCGGAAGCGGAGCACTGCTTTGGTTTTTATGCAACCTGCTGATATTCACTCCCATGCAGTGGGAAAACCTGATCTGGGGACTAGGCGTGATCAACCTCATGCCGATGTTCTGGATCACGGCTGCGCTTGTCGTGTCGTGCTCCAAACTCGACGAACATGTCAAGCTTCTGCTGGCTGGTTTATTTTCATTCGCAGCGACCTTTTCTTCTGGAAATGGGGTACTGGCCTGGATAATCGTCACGCCGGTGCTGTTTTGGTCTTCATCGCTGCAGGAACTGCGCCAAAAACGTTGGCTGCTGGCGGTTTGGGGAACGGTCATCCTCATCACGGCAGTGATGTATGCTTTCGGCTACAAACGTCCGGAGCAGCCGCCCGGCGCTCAGGTGCATTCCGCGGGGATTGTTGCGATGTTCGATTACCTCATGCTTTTCCTGATCAACCCATTTCCCCTGCCGGGATCGGAAATCACCTATTTGACGTTCGCAACATGCATTATTCCCTTGATGTTGCTGATGTTGGCGGGAATCACCGGCTATGGAATTTTCGTTTGGAGCAAATACCGTGATGTTGAACTTGCAAGGCATTTAGTCGTCTGGCTGGTCGTGGCTGCATACGCGGTGCTCAGCGGAATGATTGCGGCGTGGTTTCGGTCGCCGTCGGGAGTTGAAGGCGCAATGGCCTCCCGCTATGTCAGCTACGGCATTTACCTGCCTGTGGCGCTGATCAACCTGGTTCCGATCGTATGCGCAGACGTTGCACGTCGATTTCCTTCGCGGTGGGAGCGGTTTTTTATCCAGGCGCCGGCTTTTTTAGGGTGCGCGATTCTTCTGGCATCGCTGCTTGGTTTTTTCGGTGGATTTCAGATTTCTAGATCGATCGGCATCACCCGCCGACAGGGCAAGGCCGCCCTGCTGCTGCTGAACTTCATGCCGGACAATCCCCGGCTGGTGAGCGATGTGTTCGGGTTTCCCCGCGATATCATTCAGAAAGCCAACGAACTGAGCGACGCCGGTTACTTGCGCCCAAAGCTTTACAGGACCGCCAATGCGCTGGAATTGAGAGCTCCCACCCCGCCGACCATCCAAACCGGTCAACTGGAACAGGTTGCGCAAAATGGTGATCACATCAACGTCACTGGATGGGCCATTTTGCCGGGTAAGGAAAAAGCAGCCGATGCCGTGGTCCTTTCCTACGAAAATGAAAGCAAGCAACCCATCGTCTTTGCGATGGCGGAGATCGGCGCCAAACGCCCGGAAGTCGCCAACACGTTTGGGAATTCCGGATATTTGCGATCCGGATGGTTTGCGGATTTTCCCATTAGTGCATTGCCGGCAAGTCCTAAATTGACAAGGATCACAGCCTGGGCGGTCGACACGGACACTGGCTATCTCTATCAGTTGGCGGGTGATATACCGGTCCAACGATAAAGCCGGTGCTCGATCACGGCTGCGCGTGAAAATCGACATCCGACCAGTACGAGAAAGGCATCACACCATTGGGACCGGGACGGGTTTCCAGCAATATCTTTGAAGGCTGGGTGGTCGATATTTTGATCCCGACGCGCTGTTCGCCGCGATCCGCCTCGACGTTTGCAGGATCCAGGCGGCGTTGCCATATAAGTTTCACATCGGCTTTGTCCACCTGGATATTTCGCACGTCGTAGACCTTGAATTCCACGCCATCGGTCTTGACAGCGCCCAGGTAACTCTGGCGAAGCATTCCAAAGCCAAGTTCGAGCAAATCAGATTTCGGAGGAACATCAAGCAACAACTGGCACATCGCGGGAGCGACTAGCACCTGCATCATGTCATCCCCAGCCAGCACTTGCGGAGAGCCCGACGCGGTTTGCACCTGCTGAATCCACTGTTTGAACCGCAAACGCCTGATGATTCCGGGCACGGCAAAGACGTTGGCGTGGGGAAATTGAAGGCTTGAAAATGTCACGCCATATTCCGGTTCATAGCACCAGGTTTCACCCGCGCCGGCGTCAATGGTGATCTGCATGGTGCTGATGCGCAGCGGCTGCAGAAACTCCTGCCAACGGTCCGATTGAATCATCGCAAACGTCAGCGTATCCAACGGCAGCGGGGACAAAAGAAATCCCCCGCGCGCGGCATCGGGCATCAGCCGGCAGGTTGCTTCGCCGCCGGTGACCGTTTTGATATGCAGATACACAACCGGCGGCTTATACAGCGTATTGAGCAGCTTGCCGCCTGCCGTGATATTCAAATCGAGAGTCACCCAGATGGGATCGGGCGAATCGGGCACAGGTATCCACTGGCCGATGGGAACCTTACCCTCGCCGAGCGGGGTAAGCTTGTAAGAACGCGGCTGGGCCGATCGTTCCAAGAGCAGTGCGGACCTGGAAGCGTCCTTCAAATCATATCGCGTGAGCAGTTCCGGCCAGGAGACGCCGTCATCCTGCGACGGATAATGTCCATCAAAAGGCATTAGTTCGAAAAGGATTGATTGTGGCGCATCGGGCCCGCGCAGAAACTCGGCGTTGATCTGGCCAAGCCGGTTACTGTATGAAGCGACGTAGCTTTGCAGGGTCGGCCGCGGGTGATAATCAAGATTGTTCGCCAGCACAACGCGCGCGGAATAAGGATAAAGATCGACCGTTCCACTCACCGGTGGAATGCTTCGCGTCGCCCGGAACTGCTGCATGTATTCATCATATTTTTGCTGGACGGATGTGGATCCGAACAGCCAGCCGATCGCCGACGCAGAACGACCCGGCAAATCCGTGATCGCTTGTGAAACGCTCGATGGCAATCCGATTCCGGTGAAAACGTAATCCGAATGCCATGACAACGCACCGCACCAGACGATCAATCCCAGTGCCGGGCCTTTGAACATCCAATACCTCAAGGACCGCCAGAATACAGTGGTTACCAGGACCGTAAGCACGAAGAGCGCGTCGTTGGCGGCGATCTCATGCACGTCGTGGCGGACAAATCCTGACTTGAACGCCAGAAACAGCATGAACGCCAGCCCACCGAGGACAAGCACTCCGCGAAAATAGAATGGGAACTCCGCGCGACGCGACTTCTCAAAAGTAACCCAATGCCCAAGCCCAGCCAGTGCCATCACCAATAGGGCGCCTGAAACGAAAAGCGATATATCGCGAGCCTCGGTCGGAAGTCGCTGACCAGTGGCTTGCGCGTGATTGTTCGACAAATCCAATGAATTCCGAAGAAACGGCGCGATGCTGGAAAGGGATTGCCCCGCTGCCAACCATAAAATAAGACAGCAGCCCAAATAGATGATTAACAGCCACGGCACGCGTTTTCGGAATAACTCATCAACAGTAACGAGCATGAGCAGCGGAAAAACGCCTACGAAAATCGTAAATTTGCCAAGACTGCCGAGCGACAGCGCGACGATCATGACGATTTTCCACCAGGTGATTGGCCGGTCGTCGTGATAAAAATGCAGGAACACGAGCAGCCAGGCCGTGCACATCGTGCGAAGCTCGCGATGAAGTGGCGACCCAACCAGCGCGATAAGCCCCAGCATCCATAAAGCCTGCGCCCATTTCCGTGAGGTCAGATGTTTGGACAACTGGAGCAGCGCCACGAAACACCCAGCCGCGAAGATCGACGGGCCAATGACTGCGTATTTGAATGTCTGCGGATGAAATCCCTGGAGAAAGAACCCCCAGGGGCCGTAAGTGAAGATCACCTGATGTCCGAAATCCATTCCCTTCAGCCACGCCCAATGCAGCGCCATCACCCACGAACTGTCGAGTTCGCTATCGAAGAAATCAGGTTGAAATGGGACAAATGCGGTGATCGTCAGCAAAAACAGCGCCGTCAATGTGGCAGGCCATGCCCAGGGTGCGAGTTGTTGCCGAAGGGAAGCGCCGCTGGCGGGCGGCTGATCCGGACTGATCTGTGGCAGCGGCGATGGTTCTGTCATCTGAAAGTGTTTCTAGTTTCCAAACTCAATATCCGACCAATAAGAATATGGCGCGATTTTTCGCAAACCCGGACCCGTTTCAAGCAATAGTCTAGGCGGAGGCGGCGAAGGCAATTTGATCGTGATCTCCTGCTCGCCTCGGTCCGACTCCTCGACCAGCGGATTTAACCGACGAGCAAAGAGCGTGTCGGCGTTGACGCGACCCGCTTCGATCTCTTTCACACCAAAAACCTTGAACTCAACGCCATCCGTTTCGTTGCCATTTTGATACGAGTTTTCAAACATTCCAAACTCAAGGCGAACAGTTTTGGCATCGGTCGGCACGGGGATAACGATCTGCGTCAACGCAGGTGCCGATAGCACCGGCTGCCTGGATTCATTGAGCTGCATGCTCGGCCTGCCCGTGCCGGTATTGCGATCGATCATGTTGACCCAGGTCCAGAACCGCACCTGCCGGCCGATGCCCGGCACTTCCAGTATGTTGCTATGAGGCATGACCAGCCGCGCAAAACTCAGCGAATATTGCGGCTCAAATGCCGACGAACTTCCAATGCCCGGATCGATCGTGACCTGAATCTGCTTGACGATCGAATTGTTGAGCATCGGATGCCAGTTGTTGTGAGCAATCAGTGCCAAATGAAGCATGTCACCGGCGAGCGGCGAAATCAAAAAGCCATCGCGCGCAACATCCGGCAAAAGACGTGACTGAATCGTCGAGCCATCCTTCAAACGCGCGTTCAAATGAACGATCGGATGCTTGTATAAACCAGCCAGCAACGCTCCGCGGCGGGTTTCCTTCAGATCAATCTTCAGCCAGATCGGATCATCGGTCTCGGGCACATCGACCCAGTCATCCATGCCGACGGGTCCGACCGCGATCAATTCCTTCGAATATTTGCGCGGTTGCGGCGAACGTTCATAAAGCAGGACCGATTTACGTGCATCCTTCAAATCATACAGGCTGAAGATCTCCGGCCAGGATGCGGATTCCTCCAATGATGGATAATGCGTATCGATATTGGTGAGTTCGAAGAGAATATTTTGAGGAGCGTGCGGCCCGCGCAGGAATTCGGCATTGAGGTTGATGAATTGCGCGCTGGGCGCCATGTAACTTTGGAAAACCGGACGCGGCTGGTAATCCAACCCGTTGGCGAGAATCGGGCGCATCGCATAGGGATAAAAATCGACCGATCCTGTGACCCTGGCCAGGGGTTTGCGCGATATAACGGTCTGGAGATATTCCTGATACTGATCATCCAGCGCATTGGCGCCGCCTAACCACTGAAGGGCGGACAATGTATTTCGTGGCAACGCGCCCGCTGATTGAGCCATCGATCCCGGCAGGCCGGCGTTGGCAAAGCGCGACATCGAAGACCATTGCAACAGGAGACAGACCAGCACCACCGCCACCGCAACGACCCGCGCCGTTCGATTCACGGCATGCCAAATTCCGGCAACCAGCAGCATGGAAAAAATTCCCAGCGAAGTTGTTGCGATGATCTCGTGTACGTCGTGCCGCGTATACCCGGACTTAAACGCGAGAAAACAGACCGCCAGGATGCAGATCAAAGCCAAGACGCCCCGTTGGATCTGGTGCGGGCGATTCCCCGGATGTGCGTGCCCCACTTTCGGCACTCGCCAGTGAAGCAGGCCCATTCCAATCAGCACGAGTCCCGCACACAAGAGGAAAAGCAAAACGTCCCGAGTTTCAGATGGCGTGACAAGCCCATCGCTTCGCGAAAACTCGCCTGCAATGGCCCACGAATGCCTGAAGTATGGAAAGATCGCGCCAAAGCTCTGTCCGGCGGCAAGCCAAAACATCATCAGGGCCACCACATAGATCGCTCCGAGCCATGGCGGCCTTTTATGACGAATCTCCTCGATGCTGATCGGAATCAGCACCGATATCGCGCCCAGCGCAATCGTAAATTTGGTCAGGCTTCCCAGTGCCAATGCCGTGGCGAGCAGAACCATCGCAATCGTGATTGCGGGCCCGTCAACGTAGAAATAGAGGACCGCAATCGCCCAGCCGAGTGCGAGAATTCGGGTCTCCGGAAATGACTTGGCAGCGGCAACCATCAGGATCATCAACATGATCCAAACGCCGCGAACCCAGCGATGACGCGTCAATCGCCTCGAAACACGATATAGGCCGGCAAACATCGCCGTGGAAAAGAACCACCAGGCAAAAATCGTCAGATGAAATGTCTCTGGAATGCTTCCTCGCAACACAAATCCCCAAGGCCCATAAGCAAAAATAAAATCGTGCGCGAAATCGATCTTGTGGACCCAAGCCCAATGCAGGCCCATGACCCAGGAGCTGTCAACGTCGCTTTCCGGGAATGGCTGCCATTGCCACGGGATCAAGATGAGCAGGCTCAGAGCATAGAGCAGGCCGAGCGTCCAGAACCAGACGATTTGTCCGGGTGTCCACTCCTGCGTCCAACTGGCCAGACGCGACATCGGCTTATTGTCCGGCACTTCGGGCACCGGCTGAACAGGTGCCGGCGGAGGCGGTGGCGCAGCGACGGCCGATCGACGCGCAGCCGCTTCCTGCGGGGAAATCGCCTTACGCGGAGCTTTCCCACGAGGCGGTCCGGATGAGGGTGGAATGGCTGAACTCATCGTCTCGTCCGCCAACCAGGAATTCAAACACCCGACACAATGCGCGGCTCGGGCAACGGAATGATGAATTTGCCCTTAAACCCGCGACCAACCAGCTTGGGAATCAATTCTTCCGCAATATGCCACGACAGCAGCATGGCGTATTCCGGCTGATCCTCGAATAGTCGCGATTCTTCAAGCACCGGAATCAATGTGCCGGGAATGTATTTTCCAATCTTGTACGAGCCTTTAATTTCAAGCACGCAATCGAGAATGCCGTCATCCAGCCCGACGTAATTGATCAACGTCGATGCCCGCGAAGGCGCGCCAATCGCGTAAACCTTTTGCCCCTTGGCCTTGATGTCTCGCAACAGCGCATAAAGTGCAATCTTTGAATTGACAACCCGGCTGCGAAATTCACCGAGCTTGGCGGGGGTCAGTTCCTTTGCTTCCTGGTCGAGAATTGTCTTGACCGTCGATCGGACTGGATATTTCCCGGCGCGGGCAGCGTACACACGGATCGATCCACCATGCGTTGGAATATTCTTGGCGTGGATCGCTTCCAACCCGTGCATCTTCAGCAGATAGCTCAGGCTGGTCAGCGAGTAGTATCGCAAATGCTCGTGATAAATCGTGTCATATTGCAGCGTATCAACCAGCGGCAACAGATAATGCGACTCAGAAATGAAGATGCCATCGTCTTTCAAAAGATTCAGCAAGGCTTTGACGATCTCGTGGACATCTTCGATGTGAGCAAAAACGTTGGTCGCAGTGACAATCTTGGCTTTGCCGCTCTTTCCAACGACAAAATCGACGGCCTTCTGATTGAAGAACGAGATATGCGTCTGAATGCCACGTTCATTGGCAAGCTTGCCGGCGTTGGTCGGCTCGATACCATGCACCGGACCGCGACCCGAGAAATTCGACAGCAGCGTGCCATCATTTGAACCGATATCGACAACCAGATCTGTCGAAGTAAGCGGATACAGTTCCGCCACTTCGCGAGACATTTCCGCGAAATTCTCGCGCAGGATTTTTGTCGTGCCGCTTGTGTATGGATATTCCGGAGGAAAGAGAATGGCTGGATCAACCACCGTGCCAAGCTGCACAAGCTGGCAACGCTTGCATCGCAATACCTGCGCGGGATAGGCGGGTTGCTCGGCAGGCGGCGTACCGATTTTCGGCATCGTATTGACCGGCGGCAGATAACCAATAAAGACCACCGGTTCGAGCTCCGTCGAATCGCACACCTGGCAATGATCCACGACCACGCTGCGTCCGGTGCCGGCTGCAAGTTTTTTCGCTGATTGCATATATTCGTTCCTGACAATTCCAAAGCCCAACCCTTCGGGCTGGCGCTAAACAATGATCGCTAAACGACAGGTGAATTTTCCCAATACCATTTGACGGTGCGCGCCAGCCCGTCCGTGAGTGACATGCGCGGGGAATAGCCAATCTTCCGCAACTTGGTAATATTCGGGCAACGGCGCGAAGTCGAACCCTTCAAAATTTCACCGGGAATCAGCTTGATCTCGCGATTCACGCACCTGGCCACTTGAGTTGCGATATCCGCGATCGTCGATTCCACGTCGGTCCCGACGTGATAGATATTCAAATGCTCGCCTTGATCCAACACGCGAACGATTCCGTCGGCGGCATCATCAACGTAGCAAAACGCCCGTGTCTCCTGGCCATTGCCCTGGATCGGGAAATCGATCGTACCGGACGGTTGTTTGTTGGCCAGCTCGCGCAGTCGCTTTACAAATTGTGGAATGACGTGCTCCCAGCCCATGTTTGGGCCATATACATTGTGCGGACGGAAGACCGTCACCCGCCTGATATGCTTGCGGCCATAATTCAGGGCGATCAATTCACTGATGATCTTTCCGCCGCCATATGAAAATCGGGGGTTAAGCGGATCGGGCACGCTGAGCGGCGCATCCTCGGCCGTCGGAATGGTCGGCGGAGTTTGGTAAACCTCGGAGCTCGACGCCAGGCAAAGCTCGTTCACTTTCTGCGAAATGCAGGCATCGACGACATTCATGATGCCCTTCACCGCGACTTCGAGCACCAGTTCGGGCTTGGAATAAAAGTATTCCGTGCCGTTGATATACGCCAGATGACAGACGCAATCGGCGCCGCCGATTGCTTTGCGGACGACTTCGGGGTCGCGGATGTCGCCGGTAATCAGTTCAACCTGCGATGCCATCTCGCCCATGCTTTTTTTCGATCCGCGCGAATCGTTGTCGAGCGAGCGCACCTTCGCGCCCTGTGCGAGCAGCGCCTTCACCAGTCCTCGGCCGATGAAACCAGTGCCGCCGGTCACCAGATATGTCTTGCCTTGAATGCTCATTTGCGGTCCCGAAGCACGACGGTTTCAGGTCCGCGGCCAAGATACGTGGTCGCAAACGCATAACGAAACCAGATCCAATACTGTGGCAGCCACTTCAACACGCGGAAGCGGCTCGTACCCTGCTTACGCTCATACCAATGCAACGGCGCTTCGCCGATTTTCCATCGCAATCGGTGGCATTTTACTAACAGTTCGAGACTGTAAGCAAACCCGACTACCGACTCGATCGGTATTTGATCCAGCACGCGCCGCGAAAAAAGCCGCAGGCCATTGCTCGGGTCGCGCGTCGGCAGACGCGCTGCGTGATGCAGCACAAAAGCCGATACGCGCACGATGGTCGCTTTCAGCCAGCGGCATCCAATCATGCATCCGCCGGGCATGAAACGGCTGCCGCAGACAATGTCGCATCCCGCGCGGAACTGCTCCATCATGCCGTCGATTCGCGGCGCGTTGTAATCGTCGTCCGCCGGCAACACCATCACCGCCGGTGCGGTGCTTTGCCTGAAGCCGGTCAACACTGCGCCGAGCGCGCCGCGGCCTTCATTTTTAACAAGCTGAACATCGGCGCCAGCCACCGGATTGGCCGCCAATACTTTTAATGTCGTGTCTTCATCATGGTCGTAACAAATGAGAACTCGAAAAGGCGTGCGCACTTCCTTCACCAACGATTGAAGCACCCGGATGATATTATCCGCTTCGTTGTATACCGGAATGACGATGTCCAGTTCTGGCGACATGCTTTAGACGTTCTGCCATTGCCTCGTATTGTGCGATTCCCGCATCGCGTCCAGCAATTTTTGCACGCGAATCCCTTGCGACAAGTTCGGAGTCACTTCTTCTCCACCGTTGACCGAATCAATCAACCGCTTGACGATACGCGACGCCGCCTCGATCCTTCCATCGACATTGCTCTTCACTGGCGCAGCACGCTGAACAAGTTTCGCCTTGTCACGGCCGCCAATGAGCAGTTCAAACCCGTTGACGTAGTCCGCGGTCGTATTGATCAATTGCACCGATCCGCCGTCGCCGTAAATTTCAACGCGATGACCGCTGCCGAGATAAGCGTCGGCGGCCACCGAAAGCGACACCGGCAAATTTCCCGTCAATTCCATCCAGGAATCGACCCGCGCTTCGCTGCGCTGCGGGTCCGCAGGCCCGGTCAGCCGGGCTGTTAGCTTGGTAATCGGTCCAAAAAGCCACTCAATGTAGTATGCGCTATGGGAAACGAAGTTTCCCAGCGTCCCCCCGCCGTCCTCACCCCGCGTTTTCCATGAGCTAAGGCCAGCTTTATAGGCGTAGGTCTCCACCCGCCATGAAATTGCGACGTGGCGCAATTTTCCAAGGGTGGGCAAAAGTTCCCTGGCCTGCCGCCAGGCGGGGATTTCAGGGAAGATAAAGTCGATGGCATGCTTCACGCCGCTGGCCTGAACCGCCTGCCATGCCTTCGATGCTGCGGCCAGGTCCGTTCCGACCGGCTTCTCGCAAAACAGATGCTTGCCCGCACGGGCGGCCGCTTCGATCAATGCCGGCTGTTTTGAAGGTGGAACTGCCACGGACACAACTTGAATCGCGGGATCATTGATCAGCGCCATCGCATCGGCGGTTGATTGGGGTATTCCGAGCTGCTGGGCTGCTTTTTTGGCGCGATCTTCGGTGGTCGCGCAAATGGATTGGATTTCACATCGCGGATCGGACCGGAAGGCCGGAACGTGCACCTGCTGCCCAAACCCGATGCCGATCACGCCAACGGAAATCGTCTTGTTCATCGCCGATGTGCTTGGTGTTCCGCCTGCCAGGTCCGGGCCTGCGATGCATCGACGCAATTCCAGACATCCACCACATATTTCGCGGCGGGAATCTTCAATCCGCGATACGCCTTGTGAGGCGTGCTGACAAACAAAATGTCCGCTTCTTTCAAAACCTGATCCTGCGGAAGAAACGACTTGTCCTTTACGTAGGGATCGGTGCAAATGACTTTCTTGGTTTCCAGTGTCAGCAACTTGCGAAGTTTGTAAGCAAGCGAATCGCGGTGATCGTCGCTCTCGGCTTTGAATGCCATTCCCAAAATGCCCGCGGTCATTCGCGAAATGTCCGTCATCTGCTTGGCCATTTGAACCACATGCAGCGGCAAGCCTTCATTGATGAGCATGGCGGCGTGACCCAGGACGAAATTATTCTGGCTGAATGCCGCAAGCTGCATCGTGTCTTTCACCAAACAAGGCCCAGCCGCAAAACCCGGCCCCGGCATGCCTGCCATGCGCGGATATTTATCGCGACAACCTTTTAGGATGCGGTTGAAGTCCAGTCCGTGCTGCGTTGCAATCATGAAAAACTGGTTGACCGTCGCGAACTGAATGTATCGCCATGCATTGGTCATCAATTTGGCGAGTTCAGCCTCCATCGGGTCCATTTCGATGAAGTCGGTGACAAACCCGCTAAACAATTGTCGAACCTCAGCCAGAGTCTTGGCATCGGTCGCGCTGATCATCTGCGGATTCTCGCGGAACTCACGAAGGCTGTATCCCTGCACGGCACGCTCCGGGCAGAAGGAAACCGCGATATCCAAGCCATGGTTGGCAAGGAAGTTCTGTATGTGGCGAGTGATGCCCGGGAAAACCGTGCTGCGCAGAATCAAGATCTGCCCGCTTCGCAGGTTCGGCAGGCACAGTTCGAGCGCCTTATGAATTGCGATGAAATTGGGATTCAGATGTTCGTCAACGGGTGTGCCGACGATTAAAACGACGAATCGGCAATCAATCACATGCTCGGGCGTGGAATATGCTTCAAGCTTGCCGCTTTTGATGACTTCCCCGAGCGCTTCTTGTCCGCCCTCTTCAATGAACGGCATGATGCCGCTGCGGATGGATTCGACAACTTTCGGATTGATATCGTAAATGACCGTCTTCAGACCGGTCTGGGCGAACGTGATTGCCAGTGGCAACCCAACATGTCCGCCGCCGCCAATGACGCAAACATCACGGTTAAAAGAGCCTTCGCGGATCAATTCGAACCTCCGGGCCCCGGCTTGTGCAGACACGGGGATAAATGAAGAACGAAGATGCGTTGCCTGGTGACACCGCTCCTGCCCTTAGAATAACCCAAATTGCCAGGAGGCTCAACCAACTGCGCGTTCGGGAATTGTGCCGATCGACTCGATGGTTTGTCCGGCGAAACGAGGCGACGAAGATCGTTTGGATTCGCCCGCCAGCGTCACATGCGGACGCACGGGACTTTCGCTCGCTGCCGTCGCCGACACCGCACGCAGGCGGGTGTCGAATTCTTCATTGAGCTGCGACTGAATGCTCTTCAGCTCGTCCTGAAGTTCCTGTCGCTTGGCGATCATCTGAACCATCTGCTCGTCCAGCCGCTCAAGCATTACGATCTTCTGGTGTGCCTTTTGAAACAGTTGCACGTAAGGTGCGGCGTCGGCTGGGCTTTGGTCGTTGGACATGCGAAGACTCCTTTCAACGGTTCACGCGCGATCTGACCCATCACCGTCCCAGGGTGATGGTAAATATCTTTTCGCACATGGGGGCCCGTGCGTCAAGCGCAGGCAATCGACGGCCAAGGCATCGCCGTCAGGCAGGTTGGCCCCAACGGCTGGCCGTCGGAAATCTTTGTAGTCGCCGCGTTATGCAGCGTGTCGGTTCCGCTTGCGAGTCCGCGAAATCACAGACCGCTGGACGACGGATTGACCTTCTTCTTCAGGCGAATCTGGAGTGGGCATGGGGTCCCACGAAGCATTCGCACTGACTCCAGTCAGCACCATGCCCAATAGTCCCTCTCCGCAATTCTTGAGCAGATGCACCGAGCGCCGCAAATCGCGGACCCGGCTACGACGCTGGCGGGCGACGAGAATCGTCGCATCTGACTGCCGGGCAACCAGTGCCGCATCGCTTGATTGAAGCAGCGGTCCCGTGTCAATAATTATGATATCCGCGCGCGAACGAGCCCAGATCAAGAGCTGGCTTAGCTGCTGCGGAGTCAAAGTGGCCAAGCCGGTTTGCTTGCTCATCGTGCCGGCAGGCAAAATCGAAAGGTTCGGCACGGAAGTCTGAATGGTCAGATCGTCCAGAGAACGGTTTGTCGCCAGATGATCGATCAACCCCTGCTCGTTGCCGACTCCCAACATGGTATGCAATCGCGGCTGTTGAAGATCGGCATCAACCAACAGCACCCGTGCGCCGTGTTCCGCCCAGGTCCAGGCGAGATTCGCAGCCGTCGCGGAAGCGCCTTCGTGCGAGGTTGCCGCCGTTACACAAAGCGATCGCATCGTGTGATCGGCAAAGTCGATGCTGTTGCGAATCATGCGGTACGCCTCGGCCCCCTGCCCATCGCGCTGTGAGATCATGGTCGTTCGATGACCTGCCACGATTCCCATCAATTGCATATTGAGTTGCCATTCGACTTCTTCGGGATCGCGAATGGTGTCGTCGAGGCGATCGACTCCCACCGCCATGATGATTCCAGCGACCAGTCCGACGGCCAGCGCCATCAGCATCATCTGGAGAGGCGTACCCAGTTCGGGCACGGCTGGGGCGGACGCCAGTTCAATCACTTCCGCGGCTGGACCCGCGATGCTTAAATCCACTTCGAGTTTTTGGGTTCGTTCGGTCAACAGTTTCAAGAGGCTCTTGATGACATCCTGCTTTTGCTCGGCCGCCAGCAACTGGCCGTAGCTTCCGCCGGCGGATACCAGCGTCGATTCAGCTTCGGCGAGGCGCTGTCGGTCATGTTGGACGCGCACTTCCGCAGCCGCCTTGTCGGCGCCGGCCAGTTGAACCATGCGCTGGACCTGCATGAGGGCCGCGCCGTTGATCTGTTCGAGCTGGGCGCGCTTGGCTTGCACCAGCGGATGATCGTGGCCGTAGCGCTGTTCCATTTCCGCCAGTTTGTATTCCCCTTCAATCCAGCCCGCTGAGATTTGTCTCGCAACGGCATCGCTGGACGATGCGGATTGCAGCGTCAATAGCGCATCGTCGCTCGATCGCGCCAGCATGTCGGCCTTGATTTGAGCGTCAATCAGCGCCGCCTCATCCTGCGCCAACATCTGGCGAAGCGGATTGAGCGAATTCGATGCGATTTGACCTTGCCCCACTTCAAGTCCCATTTCGCGCCGAAGCAGTTCAACCTGCTCGCCTGCCTTGGCGAGTTCCTTTTCCTGGGATTCGCATTCATTGCGAAGCCGGCTCAGGGCAAGCTGGGCTTGTTCAATATGGGGCTGATTGGCTTGTTGAATGTAAACATCGACGACGGAATTGGCGACGTCGGCGGCAAGTTGTGCGTCGGGACTGACAACTTTCAGTTCGGTGACGTTCACATCGAGCAAACGTCGCGGCTGAACCATCTGCTCAAGCCGCTGGGCGGCGGCACGCTGGTCGGTATTCCATCGCTGTGGAAGATTCAGTCGATCGGCCACCATTCCAAGGATGCGAGGGGATCGCAAAACATAATATTGCGCCCGAATGGCGGCTGCGTCCTCGGCGGCGGAATGCGAATCCGCCACCATCGGCATCGAACGTTCACCCAACAGACGGATTCGAGCATTGGCGGAGTATTGCGGCTCGGTGTGGACCGCGATGGCGGCACCCACGGCCAGGCTGGCGATAATGGATAACGCCACCAAACGCCATCGACGACGAAGTGCACTCATTACCCCCGGCTGCGGCGGTTGAATCGCCGGAACCCAAATTTCCTGCGCCGTTTGAGATGCCATAACTGCCTCTGCTAACGAAAATCTTTCGACAGGATGGCTCCCGATTGGATAGAGAAACATGCCCCATATTATCGTTAAACGTTATTCGGACCTTGCCTCACAATATATAGATGTCTACATATATTCAGTTTCATGAGACTAAACGGTCCTTGTTTGCGAACTCCATGTTCAATAAACTACGGGACTTGCAGACTGGAAAGGAATATGGCTCGCACTAAATTCATCGCTGGTAATTGGAAAATGAACACGGATAAGGCGTCGGCGGTTGCACTGGCCCGCGCAGTCGCCGCTGGAGCTCCAAAACAGGGGGTCGAAACGGGTATTGCCCCGCCATTTGTTTATCTTGATGCAGTGGCTGGAGCGATCAGCGGATCAAATACTCTCCTCGGCGCTCAGGACGTCTATTTTCAGAAAAACGGCGCTTTCACGGGCGAAATATCCATTGAAATGCTCAAGGACCTTGGCGTCAAATTCGTCCTGGCTGGGCACAGTGAACGGCGACATGTATTACATGAGTCCGGTGAACTCGTCGGCAAAAAAGCCGCTGCCATCTATAATGCGGGTTTGATCCTCGTGCATTGCGTCGGTGAAAAGATCGAGGAACGCGACAGTGGCAAGACCTTTGATGTCGTTTCCACACAACTCAAGGAACTTGATGGTCTTTCACCCGAGCCCCGGCGGCTGGTCATCGCGTATGAACCCGTGTGGGCCATTGGCACTGGTCGCAATGCAACTGATGCGCAGGCCCAGGAAGTCCATGCGTTCATCCGCGATTATCTCGCGAAAAAATGGAACAAAAACGTCGCAGACGGCGTGCGAATCCAATATGGCGGAAGCATGAAACCCGAAAATGCCAAGGGACTTCTCGACCAGCCTGATGTTGATGGCGGACTCATCGGCGGCGCATCGCTCAAGGCGGATAGTTTCCTGGCAATCGTTAACGCAGGTACATGAAATCGCGATTTGCAGTTTTTGATTTGCGATTTCGAATCAAACAATTCGAAAATCGTAAATCTAAAATCGCAAATTGATATTCGGAGCATGCATGTTGAATTTCTTTTTCTATCTGACGATGGTGATCTTCATCATCGTCTGCACCTTTCTGATCCTGCTTGTGCTGATCCAAAAGGGTCGAGGCGGTGGATTGAGCAGCGCGTTCGGAGGCGGCGGCGGTAATACCGCATTTGGCTCCAAGACCGGCGATGTGCTGACTTGGGCAACCAGCGTCGTGTTTGGTATTTTCCTGCTGCTGGCAATTGCACTTAACCTACTCGCCAACGCCAAGAGTGCCCCGCCCAAACCGACGGCCGCAGTTCCAGTCGCTGCGCCGCAGCCGGCTCCGGGAACTCCCGCGATTGCCCTTCCCCAACAAGCAGCGCCGACCACCGTTCCATCGTCACAGCCTTGAGTGGATTGAGGAATACATGATTGTCAGCATGACCGGCTTTGGCGATGCGGCTATCCAGCAGAATGGCACGCATTATTGTGTGGAAGTGCGTTCGCTGAACAACCGCTTTTTCAAACCCGTCATCAAGCTGCCTGAAAATGTGCAAGGGCTCGAGCCCGAAATCGAGAGTTTCCTTCGGCAAAAGCTGATTCGCGGTTCGATCACTTATATCCTGAAGATGCGCCTCGATAGCGCTGAAGCCGCTTACCATATCAACGTTGGCGCGCTCAATGCCTATCTCAACCAGTTGCAGCAGGTCAAAGGCTTGAATGAGATGGTGCGGATCGACCTGGGAAGCCTGATGCAACTGCCCGGCGTCTGCCAGGAACCACGCGACGACAGCGACGAAATCGAACGCCATGGCAAGACCGTTCGCGAACTCACCGAACAAGCCATCAACAAGCTCGACACGATGCGCCGCCGTGAAGGGCAAGCCCTGTTCGAAGAGTTGATGAGGCAGTCCAAGTCCATCGCTGAAAACCTGACTGAGATCCAGAAACGCGCGCCCTTTGTCATCGAAGATTACCACAAGCGATTGTCGCAACGCGTCAATCTGCTGCTCAGCAAGGCCGAGTTGAAAGTGAACGAGCCTGACCTGATTAAGGAAGTTGCGGTCTTTGCCGAGCGCGCGGACATTTGTGAAGAGATTCAACGGTTGACGCATCACCTTGAATCATTCGAGCAGGCTTGCCAGACCAGCGAGCATGCCGGTCGAAAACTCGACTTCATCACCCAGGAAATGCTTCGCGAAGCCAACACGATCGCCAGCAAAGCCAACGACGCCCAGATCGCCAGGCACATTGTCGAAATCAAAGGCGCGATCGACCGTCTTAAAGAACAAGTTCAAAACGTGGAATGACCCTTGCCAGATTCGGTGAACCAACCTGGGTATCACGTTACGCTCAAACACAACCACCGTGCGCTGGCCTATTCAATCTGGTTTTGCTTTGGCGTGATCTTGATTGGCTATGTCGTACATGAATGCCTGCTCTGATATCCATGGCTAACCCCTCATCCCATCCTGGCCTTCTGATCGTCCTTTGCGGTCCCAGCGGGGTTGGCAAGAGCACCATCTCCCGCCTGTTGGAAACCAGGCTCGGCGTGCTGTATGTCGTGAGCGCCACCACCCGCCCGCACCGGCCAGGTGATGAACAAGCCAAGACTTACGACCATATCAGCCGCGATGAGTTCTTCCGTCGGCTCGATGCCGATGAGTTTCTGGAGTATGCCCAGGTTTACGGCGACTACTACGGAACGCCCAAACAGCCCGTTTTGAAGCATTTGGAGGTCGGAAAGGACGTATTGCTCGAAATTGACGTACAGGGGGCTTTGCAGGTACGCTATCAGTATCCTGAGTCATTGATGGTGTTCATTCTTCCGCCGGATGAGCCTACACTGTTGAAACGTTTGACCGACCGGGGCCGCGACAGCGCAGAGGACATTAACAAGCGTTTTCGCGCTGCCAAACGTGAGATTCACATGGCCAAGGGCAGCCGGTCGTTTGATTACATGGTGATTAACGACAATCTCGACCAAGCGGTGGACGAGATCATCAAAATCGTAAAACATAAACGAGCCGGAATTTAAGGAGAAAGTGTTCGGTGGTCAGTGGTCGGGGGCCA
>DASZXJ010000046.1:0-5783 GCA_035545895.1 Tepidisphaeraceae bacterium
GGACGCTGGGCTGGATGAGCAAGTGCCGGGCGATTCTGATTCGGTACGCAAAGAAGTCATCGAATTATCTCGGCATCATCCAACTCGCCTGCGGGCTATTGTGGTATCGTCGTCAGCGTCGATTGGAAGTTTTGAGATAGGTTCTTAGTCCATCTCATATAAAAGTCGATCCCAGTAAACCATAATGGACAAGTAACGATGGATCGCAATACAAAAGTCCCGATTTGCGGATACGAGGTTGTTCGAAAGCCCGAGTTCAACTTTGAGCCCGCTAATGACAGCGGTAATGAGCCCTTCTTACGCACAATTGATGGTGTGCCCTACAGCGGTATAAATCGCATGGAGTGGTTTGATATTTCTAAAGAAGAAATGTACGGAAAACTGCCGCCGGATATCGCCTCAAGCTATAAGGTGCTTTACCGCGATCAGCCCTACGGCACTGCACTACTCCTCACACAACGCCTCGATTTAGCGATGAAACTATTAGCGTACAGCAACCGCGACGTTGCGAGAAATGAAATTATTGCAATATTCGCGCCAGAACTCGTTCCTTACACCGGCCAAGCGGAAGGCGATAAATTTCGCTTCGAATATCTAGGCTCAGATGTAGTCTTATTCGGAAGCTACTCTTTGCTATTTTATGGGATGTTCTACCACCCGGCAGCATTCTTACCCTTTAAGCATCATCTTAATCGCAATGGGCTCTTTGATTCCCAAGCCGCCATTCAACAGTTTATTGAATTCTACCACTCTGTCCGTAGCGACCGAATAGAGCCCATCTCCCCCGGTGCTCGAATTCTCGCGATCCGCATCTATCGATTTCGCGACGAAGCGGGAATGATACAGGGTTGAAGGGTCTAACGCATCTTTTTGGCGGTCAGGCGGCTTTTGACAGCCAGTAGTTCGAGGATTGCTCGGCGTATTCGAGGCACAATAAGGCGCCAAACCGTTCGGCTCGTCGCAGCCTCCAGCGGGCGCTGTTGAGTTTCAGCCTGGAACCGATTTTTTGCATGCGCCTTCGATCGCGTCGCTGCCGATGGGTTGGCCTTGAGCCAGGCGCTGGGCATACCACATCCGATCGCGGTTGCCTTCGAGGTAGACACGCAATGCGCTCAGCGCGGCCAGTTGCTCGGGCGCGGTGGTCTTGGCGATCATCTGATTCAATCGTTCGACGTGCCGCGGTCCGCCCAGGCGAATCAGTTCTTCCAGTTCCGTCCCGGCCCAGGACCGCGCCGATTCGCCTTCTCCGTGAATGGCCCTGGCACACGCATGCAGGGCTTCGCTGACGTGATAAATATCCACGCACCAACTGGCGTGCGGGCTCAATCGCAAACGCGCCTGCTCCCAGATCCATGGCGCTCCATCGGCGATCACGCTCAGTTGCGGCGAATCCTCCAGGCCCATCTGCTCACTCCATCGTTGCCACATCGCGCCCACCAGCCGGCAATCGGCAATCGCGCAACTGGCCAGTCTCATGCTCGCCTCCGGCAACACGCGATCCCGCCATTGCTCAGTCGCCGCCGCAGCGCCACGTTCACGCTTTTGCAGCAGATTCAGCCGCATTTCCCGCCATCCTCCGGTCGTGTTCACCTTCAGTCCGTCGCTGTACATCTCCGGATCACCGGATGCCTTTTTGAACGCCTGGGCGGTCGGTTCGGTCACGCGCAGCCACCGGCGCGCCTGCTCCCCCTCATGCTGGCAGACACGCTCAATCGTGTCGTCGCTGACACCCATGTGGCAAAGGTTCTTCAGCTTCTGACTGGCGCGATCGAACGACCAGGCCGTTGCCACCGTGGTGATCACCTGGCGCGCGTGCGGCGTGACCTGAACCGAATCGATCCCCGACCACTCATCCCAAGGCGTTTGCTTGGCCCGGCAACTCCGGCAGGCGTAATACCGACGCGGAATCTGCACATGCCCAATGCTGGTCAGCAGATACTTGGGCGTCACACAGCGGAACGAGGTTCTCTTTCCGCACCCACATGCAAAACTGCAGGCCCCCTTTTTTGCGCCTCGGGGTGATCCTGAAGCGCCGACTCATACATCTTGCGAAGATGATCAAACCCCTTGTCGTGCACCACCGCCTCGGTGAAGCCAAGCCCTCTGCCATGCGGAGCGTCCTTTACCGCCTGCTTCAAGGCCCGATAGGTTTCCAACGCCTGTAACGCCACAAGCTTCTCTTGCTCGTCCTCAACGAAAATCGATTCAGCCAATGCTCCTCCATGATTGGGTTTAGACTATTATGCCAGATTCGCCAAGAATGCGCGCTAGACCCAATGCATCCCACTTCGTGAAAATTCGGGCGGAGTCGGGGTTCGATTTCTTGACAGCGTCTTCCAACCCGCTGAGCCGCGACGCGAAGCGGAGCGTGTTTGGGGGTTGACGCGGAAAAGCGCTCCGCTTCGCGTCGCGGCTGATCGGGTGGACTGGGAGTGATCCGGGAAACGTGCAGATGCGCGAAGATTTGTCGCATTTCATTGACCAATCCGCTTGTCCGACTCGTCATATTGCGCGCAATTTTGTGCAGTTTCTGAGAGCCTTGAGAAACGGATGGGCATTTTGGATTTCGGATTGCGGATTGTGGAATTGGAGTTGCGCGACATGAGTCAGCATGGCGCAACAAAGGAGCCGCGGGTCACTGGATTTTCGTCATTCGGATTTCGTCATTGATTCGTCATTCTGATTTGGTCATTCGTCATTGGGATTTTGTTGGTCATTGGGACTTGATGATCGGTCATTTAATCCCCATTTCCCCGCCAACCCCCGCCCGCATTCGCCTAGCGAACGATGCGGTCTCCCAACGTACCCTCCTACGGGGAAGATCGCTGCATTCGCCTGCATTGCGGCTGGCAGCGCAGCCACGATTTGGGAATTAAACCATTCCCCGGACTGCCAAATCGCCCATTTCAACTTTTTGGCCAAGGGTTCGTTTTGAGGTGATGCGGTCGATCTTCACTTGGACCGCGTCGCCGGTTTGGGCGGTGGGGTCTTCGAAGTAGACATCGAAGTATCGCTCGGATCGGCCGTGCCGAAGTGTGTCAAACTGTTTGGGTTGTTCAACGAGCAATTCGACGGTTTCGTTCAGGAATTGGGTGCGGAACTGGAGGCTGTTCGCGATGGCGCAAGCGGACAGGCGATCGATTCGTTCATCGATCACGGTGCCGTGAATCTGATTCTTCTTCCATCGCGCGGCTGCCGTGCCGGGCCGGGGGGAATAGCTGAACGCGTGAATGTGGATGAACCCGGACCGCTCGGCTACATCAAGGGTTTGGTCGAACTCGCGATCGGTCTCGCCAGGGAAACCGACCATGATGTCGGTGGTGATGGCTGGCCGATCGAAGGCGACGTTGATCTGGTCGATCATTCGCAAAAAGTCGGCCCGGCTGTACTGGCGGTTCATTCGCCGCAGAATTGCATCCGACCCGCTTTGCAAAGGCAGATGAAAGTGAGGCACGACCTGGCGATGCGATTTCATGACGGCAATGAGGTCGGGCGTGAGGTCGCCCGGCTCGAGGCTGCTGAAGCGAAGTCGTCGCAAACCATCGACCTGGGTGCACAAGGCTGTCACTAACTCCGCCAGGGATTTATTGGGACCCTGGGGTTGTCGGTGTCTCAAAGCCGTCGGCTGGCCGTAGGCTCCGAGGAAGATTCCGGTCAGAACGATCTCCTGATGACCGGCCTGGACGAGCCGTCGCGCCTCTTCGACGGCCGCCCCAACTGGCTTGCTCCAAACCGCGCTTCGCAGGCTTGGAATGATGCAATAGGTGCAGTGGGCATCACAGCCGTCCTGGACCTTGAGCATCGCCCGCTGGTGCCCGGCCTGGTGCTGGTCCAGCAGGGGTAAGCGGCGGGTGCCAATCCCGATATTTTGCTTGACTGTCAGGGGGTTTTGTGGCCTACTGTTGTTTGGAGTAAGTCCTGCCGCAGTAGCGCTTTGAATTATCGATCCATCATCCCCAACAGACTGCGGCAACGAGGGAGAAGTAAGCGGCGATTTGTTCAGCAGCCAGTGATCCAGCAACCGATTGAGTTCGCCAGCAACGTCATCGTGATGACCCAGCACGGCATCCACACCCCGCATGTTGACCGCTTCGGCCCGATTACTCGTGGCCCAGCAACCGGTCACGATCGTTCGTCGATCATTCTCGACATTCGTAAATCCGTCCGAATTGCCAAGAACCGGCAGGCTGGTTGTACGTCTGATAGTTTGGCGGCTTTTGCTAGCTGCGGGCATCGTCACGCTGCAGGTGTTGATGACGTGAAGATCGGCCGAGTGAGCGTCGGGACTCATCAAAAGCCCCCTGCTTCGCAGCAAAGTGGCGATTTGCTCGCTTTCGTACTGGTTGATTTTGCAGCCAAGGGTTTGAATCCAAAACGTTCGCATGACCGCGGAGCATCGTACCCGCTCCTGTCGTGCCGTGAAATGGTTGTTGAACTAGGTCTGGCTTGAGGTTAGATAAAAGTCAGGATCCGAGGTGACATTATGGCATCTGCTCGATTTGCATGGGGCATCGATATTGGAAACCGCGCTCTCAAAGCGGTCAAACTCGTCCGCGACGGCGACAAGCTGCGGGTTGACGATTTTGAACTGATCGAACATGAGAGCGTCCTCTCCAGTGCCGGCGACAACCGGGATTCGCTGATCCAAACCGCTCTGGCGAATTTCGTCCAGAAGCACCCGATGAAGGGTGGTGTGGTGGCGGTCGGCGTGGCTGGGCAGGCCAGCTTTGCCCGATTCATCAAGCTGCCTCCCGTCGAACCCAAGAAGATCCCCGAGATCGTCAAGTTCGAAGCCATTCAGCAGATTCCCTTCCCGCTCGATGATGTCGAATGGGGCTACCAGCTTTTCCAAAGCCCTGAGTCGCCGGATGTGGAAGTCGGCATCTTTGCGATGCGCAAGGAACTCATTGGCCGGCATATCAAGTTCTTCACCGACGTCGATATGAACGTGCAGGTCGTCCAGATGAGCCCGCTGGCGGTCTATAACGCGATGTACTACGACCAGCGTCTGAAGGGCACGACGATGGTCATCGACCTCGGTGCCGAAAACACCGACCTGATCATCTGCGATAACGATACCATTTGGATGCGTTCGATTCCGATCGGCGGCAACAGCTTTACGGAAACGCTGGTCAAGGGCTTTAAGCTGCCCTTCGCCAAGGCCGAAGATTTGAAGCGCAACGCCGCGACAAGCAAATACGCCCGGCAGATTTTCCAGGCGATGCGACCGGTCTTCGCCGACCTAGTTGCCGAAATTCAGCGGTCCGTCGGTTTCTACGCATCGGTTCATCGCGATTCGCGAATCAAGCGAATCATCGCACTGGGCGGCACATTCCGCTTGCCGGGCTTGCAGAAGTATCTGCAGCAGAATCTGTCGCTGGAGGTGGAACGTCTGGACAATCTGGCCGCCGGCGCCCCTGCCGATCCCAAGCTGGCAGCGCCGTTCAATGAGAATCTGCTATCGGTCATCGGTGCGTACGGCCTGGCTGTGCAGGCGATGGGCGAGGGCAAGATCACAAGCTCGCTGCTGCCGTCGGCAATCCGTCGCGAAAAACTGTGGAAGCAGAAGATTCCGATCTTCGCATCGACAGCCGCGCTGTTCTGCGTCGGCACGGGACTGGCATTTGGTGGATATTCGCTTCAGAAACTCAAATTCGATGCATCATCCGGTGAATATCGAACGAAAATCGACCAGGTCAAAAATCGTGCTTCAAAATTTGACGGCGACTGGCAAAGCAATGTCGAAAGCCAGGGTGGCCCGGAAAAAGCCGTGATCCAGAACA
>DASZXJ010000047.1:0-4498 GCA_035545895.1 Tepidisphaeraceae bacterium
GGAGAAAAAGCCCGGCGCACAAAACAGTCGTGCCAAAGGTTATCAACGGGTTGATCCAATCCCCGCTAAACACCACTGCATGAAGGGGCGTCTTCATCGCGCCATAGGTCGCCAGTACCATGACGAACATCATCGCCATGCCCGCAAAAAATCTCGCGGGGACAGGTTGGCGCGGCAATTCAGCACTTGGAGGGAAAAGAATGGGCGATGTCGAGACAGAAAACATACATACATATCGGATCAATCGTCCCCGAGGTGAAGTCCCCTTCCCCCAAAACCCACCCCTTCAGGGGCGGGGTCGATTTTTACGCGAGGAGCCCGCGCCCCTAAAGGGGCGGGCTTTGCAGCAAGACCACGTCATTTCAGTTGACTTAACCTGCGCATCGCCTCTTCAACATTTTCGCGGCTGTTAAACGCGCTCAATCGAATGTATCCCTCGCCACACGCGCCAAATCCGCTGCCGGGCGTGCAGACGACGTGACACTCGCTGAGCAATCGATCGAAGAACTGCCAACTGGTTGTTTCCGCAGGCGTTTGTACCCAGACATATGGCGCGTTGACTCCGCCAAACACCTTCATTCCCAGGCTGGTGAGTTTCTCGCGTATGATCTTCGCGTTGCCCATGTAGAAATCGACCAGTTGCCGCACCTGCTTTTTGCCGGCTTCGGAATAGATCGCTTCGCAGCCGCGCTGGACGATGTAACTGACTCCATTGAATCGAGTCGTGTGTCTGCGATACCACAGCCGATACAGATCGACCGGCATTCCATCGCGCGTGCTGCCCATTAACGTTTTCGGCACGACGGTATATGCAGCGCGCACTCCGGTGAAACCCGCCGTTTTGCTGAAACTGCGGAACTCGACCGCTACCTCGCGCGCGCCGGGAATCTCATAAATCGAATGCGGCACACTCGGATCGGTGATATACGCTTCGTAGGCTGCATCGAACAGGATGATCGATTTGTTTTTGCGTGCGTACTGCACCCACTCGGTCAATCGCTGGCGTGAAATGACCGTGCCGGTCGGATTGTTGGGCGAGCAGAGGTAAATCACGTCCACCTTTTCCGAAGGAAGTTCGGGCAAAAATTGATTGGCGGCGGTGGATGGCAAATAGACCAGCCCGCTGTATTCCCCGCCCTCCTCGGCCACGCCGGTGTGGCCGGCCATCACGTTGGTATCGACGTACACGGGATAGACCGGATCGGTGACAGCCGTCTTGTTGCCGTCGCCGAGCACATCCAGGATGTTCCCGCAATCACACTTCGATCCATCGGATACGAAGACTTCGTCTGCGGCAATATCACAACCGCGCGTAGTGAAATCGTTTTTCACAATCGCCTCGCGAAGGAAGTCGTATCCCTGTTCCGGCCCATAGCCGCGAAAGGTTTCACGTTTGGCCATTTCATCGACCGCTTTATGCATCGCCTCGATCACCGCGAGAGGCAACGGTTCGGTCACGTCGCCAATGCCCATGCGAATGATTTTGGCGGTCGGGTGGGCTTCCTGATACACCTTCACCCTACGCCCGATTTCGGGGAAGAGGTAACCCGCCTTGAGCTTCAGATAGTTGTCATTGATAAGTGCCATTTTTCGAAATTGTAGGAATTGCGTGGCTTCAGTCCACTCATCCGTTAAGACGGATACAACCGCCGGGTAAACAATGTATCAGCCACCAAGAACACAATGGACACAGAGAATGAGAATAGATTTCCATCTCTGTGTCCTCGACGAACGCTGTAGCAAATATTTCTTCTCGGCGTTCCTTCCTCGGTGCCTCGGTGGTTGCATTTTTGTTTCTACTCGCATGAATCAGGGGGATTCGTTTCGCTTTTTTCGCAAAACTGGAACGCACTGGAACACATTGGAACATCGCGATGATCTTTTGACCGGTCGCGAGCGACCGGGCTAAAAAAGAGAGTTTGAATATTTCCTTCCCGCCCGTGCCCCCATCTCCTTTGTCGAATTTTTTCGCCGAAGTCGAAGTTGATAATTTCGATGCCAAAATCGTTGAAATTCTGTTAATCTTTCGATCCAAGGGGAATTGGTCCGGGTGGAGATTTATACATTTAGCGCTGCCGCTTGCGGCGGTTTCGAACCTTCACACACCATCCAAAGACAAATGACGAATCCCGTTCCAACCACCCTTCGCAGGCGACTGATCAAACAGATCGGCCTGATGGTGGTTGGATTGCTACTGCTGAGCGCGACCGCCATCGTCGGAATCGATGGACTGCATCAGGACTTTGGCGAGGCTTTGACGGGATATCAGCAGTTGCGGGCGGTTTACGAAATTGGTCAAAACATGTCGCAGGCGCGACTGGCGCTGCAGGCTAATCCGCAGGACATCGCTTCATCACAATCCGCGATTGAGGCGGGCATTCTCAAGTTCGACACCAGCCGCGAATTGCAGGCATTGGTCGAGCAGGCGGCGGTGTTGCGCGCGAGCCTGAATCGCGCACACACAGAAACGAATTCCTCGAACATCGAAATGGTGTTGTCACACCTGGCGAATTGTTCGGCGCATATACGCAAACGAATCGTCGCCGCCGAGCAGGCCGCCAATCATCAGCGCGAGCTCACACGGATTGTCATTCTCACCGCATCGGCATTGATTATTACGGCTGGCGTGCTGATCGGCATCCAGCAATATCGCGGCGTCATGAGGCCGCTGGCAAGGTTGTCCAGCGCTGCCCGGCGAATGGCTGCAGGACAATTCAACGAGCCGATCCCCACCATCGGCGATCGCGAATTCGTTTTGCTCGCCCAGGACTTCAATCGGATGGCCAATGAACTGGAAACGCTTTATCGCGATCTTGCGCGACAGGTCGAACAAAAAAGCAAACAACTGGTCCGGTCCGAACGGCTCGCCAGCGTGGGCTATCTGGCGGCGGGTGTCGCGCATGAAATCAACAACCCGCTGAGCATCATCACCGGCTATGGCGAACGGGCACTTCGACAACTCGATGCCGAGGGGCGAAATTCCGACAACGCACATAAAGCCATCAGCATCATGTGCGAAGAGGCGTTTCGGTGTAAAAAAATCACCGACCGCCTCTTGTCATTGGCGCGTCCCGGAAGCGAATCGTTGGTCGATGTTTCCCTGGCAACGCTGGCGGACGAAGTCATCTGCAACGTCGCAGCCATTGTGGAGTATCGAAATCGGCGAATCGTCTTTGAGAACAATTCGAGGCACGATCTGACAATCCGCGCCCGTGATGGCGAGATCAAGCAGGTAATACTGAACCTGCTGCTCAATGCGCTACAGGCCGGCGCAGCGAACCAAGGCGAAGTGCGCATAACTCTCTCGCATCAGAACAATCAAGCTGAAATGACCGTTGCCGACACCGGTCGCGGCATGGATGGACCGACACTGGATCGCGTTTTCGAGCCGTTTTATACGCACAACCGCGGCAGCGCGACGCCAGGCATGGGACTGGGGCTGTCGATCACCCATGCGATCGTCGCGGAACATCACGGGACGATCGAAGCCCACAGCGATGGGCTAGGCAAGGGAAGCCGGTTCATCGTACGATGGCCGTTGTCAGGATTGGGAGCCAGCCATGCCAACCGCTAGCGCCTTGCCAACACGAACGCATCGCGTGCTGATCGTCGAGGACGAACAGCGGCTGCGCGAGCTGCTGGCGGAGATGCTGCCGCAAATGGGGTTTCCCGCGACCGCGGCTCGCAGCGGCGAAGAGGCGATGCGACTCATGGAATCGTCGCCTTTTGACGTCATCCTGCTGGACCTGCAACTGCCCGGCATCGGCGGAATGGATTTCTTTGAACAAATCCACCAGCGCTGGCCTCGCACGCAGGTGATCGTCATGACCGGGTTTGGCGATCTGCCGGCGGCGCGACAGGCGATTCGGCTGGATGTGGTTGATTTTCTGACCAAACCATGCCCACTGGGCGAAATCGAATTATCGCTGGAACGCGCCCGCAGGCGATTGCAATCGATCGATCGTCCGCTGCATTCCGAGTCAGCGGAAATCGAACCGCCCGACCCAACGGAAACAACAACGCTGTGGGAAGTGGAACGCCAGCAGATTCTGGCAGCGCTTCAGCGAAACGACGGCAACCGCACGGCCACCGCCACTGAACTGGGAATCAGCCGGCGAACACTTCATTACCGGTTGCGCGAATACCGCAAGCTGGGACTGATCTAAACGGGTTCAGTTTAATAAAATAGCCGGTTAGTTTGGCCTCGCCGCTCGCGGTGAGGTTAAGCACTTCGGACACCCGCCGCGAGCGGCGGAGCTAAATAATTTGATTGCAAATTGAACCAATTCCGAATACGGACTTCCTGCGCCTAACCGAATGCAGATCAACCGTTGGCGGCGGGACCATCGGTTGGAGCAGCAACGGGCGCCGGAGCCGGGGGCAATTCGCCGAGTTCGTCTTCGCCTTGCTCGAGATAGACATCGTCCAGCTCGGTGGCATCGACTTCGTGACGCATCAACACATAGATGATCGTGTTGGATGAGAAATAGAAGCTGAT
>DASZXJ010000048.1:0-28159 GCA_035545895.1 Tepidisphaeraceae bacterium
ACCCCCTCACCTTGTCACCTTGTCATGGTTACAATTACATCATGACTACCGCGACTCTCCCCATTTCCACCAGCGACCCGATCAATGCCAGAATCCTGGCTATTTCAGAGGATAAGCTGCAGGGCTTCCAAGCCGATCCCATGGGCGAAATTTCCAGGCAATCGGGTGTTGATCTGCCAATGGTGATTGAGCGAATCCGCGCAATGCTGGCGGGTGGCACAATCCGCAGAATTCGGCAAACCATGATGAGCACCAACCTCGCCAAAGGTGCATTGGTCGCATGGAAAGTGCCGGAGGACAAGCTGTCGGCGGCGTTTGATTACATGTTTCAGCACGACCCGTTCAGCGGACACGTGGTGATTCGCTCGACCGATCAGCAGATCGCCGGCTCGAAATATCGACTCTGGACGACATTGAAGGTGCCGCAAGGCTATTCGATGGAAAAGCATTGTGAATTTCTCATGAGCAAAACCGGTGCGGAGAAATTCATGCTCCTGCCCGCGAAAAAGTTATTTGCCCTTGGCGTCGGTCATGTGCGGCGGCGCGGGATGGAGCCAGGCAGCAAATCCGATGAACTGGCGGATGTAACCAATACGGACATTGTGGAGTTGAGCGATATCGAATGGCGCGTGCTGATGGAATTGAAGCGCGAATTCACACCTGATGAAATCACCGAAAATCTCTGGCAACCCCGCGCACAAGCCAGCGGTTGTTCGCTGGAACAATTCACGTCAATCGCCAAAAGCCTCAACCAGCGCAAGGTCGTCGGACGATTCTCGACGTTTCTGGAACATGTCAAAACCCTGAAAACGGGTGAGCAGGTGACCAAATACAACGCCCTGTTCCACTGGGCCGTGCCCCAAGGCCGAGAACTTGACGCCGGCCGCGAGGTTGGACGATTCCACATCATGACCCACGCTTACTGGCGCGAAGCCGGCGCGGAATTCGGCAACGTCAACATCATGGGCGTCGCCCACGGCACGGACAAGGAATTGGTCATGGCCCACAAACGGGCGATTGATGAACATCTCAAATCCATCGGAATTGATGTGAGCTACACCAACGTCTTCTGGGGCGGTCGCAGCGAAATCAAGCCCAGCGAAATTTCGCCGATGGAGTATGAGGAGTTTTGCCGGGGAAATGGGATCGAGCCTGAAACAATGCGTGAGCGAGAATAAACTGGTTTCCAGAGAATACCCTGGCAATGCCTTACAATGAGAAGCTAAATATGTCATTGAATGGTCGCTTATCCACTAAGAATAGAACAAACCGCAGGATTTACCTTCAAGCCTTGGCGAGAATGAGTCCGTCTGAACGGCTGCTGAAAGCGTTCGAGCTGTCAGACATGACCAAACAACTCTTGAAGGAAGGTATCGATCGTCGGTTTCCGGGGAAATGCGAGGCCGAGCTCCACGGTATCTATCTTAAGAGGCTGGAACGGTGTCACAACAACAATTACTAGCTCGCATAGTCGGAACGCTCGAGGACGCTGGCATTCCATATATGCTGACCGGTTCGGTGGTATCAAGCTTTCAGGGCGAACCTCGATCCACGCATGATCCTTCGCAAACGTCTTTGGGCGAAAGATTACGAGAGCGAGAAGCAATTTCGGGACGCGATGGGCGTTTATGAGCTTCAATATGCCAAACTCGAAATCGCCTATTTGCGGCAATGGATCGGTGAACTCAAACTGGATGAAGTTTGGCAACGGCTTCTTTCCGAGGCGCAGCCGCTGGACGAATAAGAGACGCTTTCTTAATCAAATGTTGATCAGCAAGCTGACCCTCGCCGTAATGGTTTTGTGCTCCTTGGCTGGTTGCGCTTCCCGCACGCTTCTCATTACCACGCCCAATACAAATGTTGGCGCTGAAACCGAAGCCCGGTTCAATCATCTGGATCCTTCGCTGCAGACGAACGACATTCCAATTCTGTACGCCGCGGATCGAGCGGTGGTCAACCAGGGGATTCTTGGGCCGGAATATGGGGAAGGACGATCCAGCGATCTGGTATTTGGGTCGGCCACGGTTGGATTAAAGCCCCAAATGTCCTGGGCAGAACTGGTCCGTCGCAGCACGACCAAGGGAGACAAGCCAGCCACCAGCCTGGAAATGAAATCCGTCGTTGAAATGGGACGGCTTGCCGTGCCGCTCAAGCAAATGGAAGTTCGAGACGGCCGATATCAACTGAGCGAGGGTTCAAAGGAGGAATTGGCCGCTTCGAAGGCAAAATTGCAGCAAATCATCGATGAACGTTTGAGTCATACTTCGCAAAAGGATGTATTCATTTTCGTGCACGGATTTCATAACACGTTTGACGATGCTGCGTTTCGCCTGGCGCAGACGTGGCATTTCGCGGGACGCCCGGGCGTGGCGATTGTGTATAGCTGGCCGGCTGGGCATCCGGGGCTGCTCGGTTACGCATACGATCGCGAATCCGGTGAATTCACGATTTTTCATCTCAAGCTGTTTCTGCAAGCCGTCGCGGCCATTCCTTCCGTACAACGAATTCATCTGATTGCCCACAGCCGCGGAACCGATGTGGCCGTCACCGCGCTGCGGGAATTGAATCTCGTTTATAAAGCACGTGGGCTGGATACGCAGAAGGAACTGAAGCTGGAAAATCTGGTGTTGGCTGCACCTGATCTCGATTTCGATGTTTTTGAACAGCGTTTTGGACTGGAAGACCTGCACATGGCTGCCAAACGGACAACCATTTATATGCGGCGAAATGATATCGCCCTTTCATTGTCGCGATGGCTGTTCAACAGCCACGAACGCATGGGCAGTTTGCTGGTGGATGACATCGAGCCGGGCGCCCGTCGCAAATTGGCGGAACTTGGACGAGTCGATCTCATTCAATGCGACGTCACCGGTTTTTCGACCAGCCACGATTATGCATTTGCCCACCCGGCGGTGACCTCGGACATGATCCTGCTGCTTCGCGACGGGAAATTACCCGGCGCCGCCAACGGCCGGCCATTGAAAGTTATAGCGCCTGATATTTGGGGCATCGACAACGATTATCCAAAATCTCCCCCAACAACCCAGCGTTATTGATTCGAGCGTGCTCGAATCCATTGGGTCACATCAATATCATCGTCGCGGAATAGAAGCCAATCATTTCGGTTCCAAACCAAATGCTCATCCACGGATTTCCACGGATGTCACGACTTGTGTTTTGGCTGATCGGCTTTATCCGCAAGATTTGGAGCACTTGATTATCGACCGTTGAAAGGAGGCTGTAAACCAAACCGTCGTGCCAACCCCAGATTGACTTTCGATGCCCACATCCCCGCCCATGAGTTGAACCAGTCTGCGGCAAATGACAAGTCCAAGGCCCGTGCCGCCATATTTGCGGGTCATCGACGAATCCACTTGCGAAAACGATTTGAACAGTCGTCCAAGCTTGGCTGCGTCAATGCCCACCCCGGTGTCGGCCACTTCGATTCGGAGGATCACATCTGTGCCCTCACTTCGTTCAGGCTTCACGGTAAAGCATATGCGGCCTTCCGCGGTGAACTTGACCGCATTGCTGAGAAGATTCGACATGGCTTGACAAAACACATTCATGTCTCCGAACAGGGAATCCGGAACCTGCGAATCGATCGTCACGGAGAATTCCAGTCCCTTGGCAGCAGCGGTTTTCTTGAAGGGCTGAAGGATGGTTTCAATGAATGATCTTAATTTGAAATTGGAAGGCGTCAGCTCTACCAGGCCACAATCCAGCTTCGAAATGTCCAAAACATCGCTGATGATCGCCTGCAGTGATGCAAGCGAGTTTTTCGCGATATCCAGGTAGGATCGCGCAGTGCCATCGAGGCTCGCTTCTTCGAGAAGCGCGATCATCCCGGTGATGCCATTCAGAGGGGTCAGAATTTCGTGGGTGATATTGGCCAGAAATTCCGTCTTGCCTTGAGATGCTTCTTCGGCCACTTCCTTGGCGGTACGAAGCTCGGCGGTTCGCTGTTCAACCGCCAGATGCAATTCAGCTTCGCGCAATTCATAGTCGCGATTCAAGTTCCACTTGGTTGTAAGCGTCAGAGCAAGCTGTCGCACTTCATCGGGATCGAACGGCTTTTTTAGAATGAGCAGCCGGTCCGACGGTCCAAGCTGCCGGAGGATTTGTTCCCATGAATAGTCCGAAAAGGCGGTGCAAATCACGACTTGTAAATCCGGGTCTTCCCGCCAGAATTGTTCAATTGTTTCGAGCCCGGTCCAGCCGGGGGGCATGCGCATATCAACGAAAGCCATCGCAAATGGCTTGCGCTCATGAACAGCAGCCTTGACCATTTCCAGCGATTGCGCCCCCTGGTACGCGGATTCTACATGGAACCGTAATTGCAGAGCTGCCGGCTGGGCCTTGATGGACTTAAACCGTTCGGCGCAAGGCTGCTCGGGAGCGCAAAGAACCGAACGGAAATCGTCGTGAATCCATGGATTGTCATCCACGATCAGGATGCGGCGATTATCTGGTTGCAACTTGGCCATCGAACGTCTCCATTTTTGGAGTTTCCTCCGTCGCCGGCAACAGAATGGTAAATTTTGCTCCACAGCCGGCGCCTTCGCTTTCGGCGATCAGCTTGCCCCCGGCTTCTTCTATCGCAGTTTGGCAGTAATGCAAACCACAACCACGGCCTTGCCTCCGTGTCGTAAACCCGAGTTTAAACAACAGCGATAGATCGCCGGATTTGATGCCTGAACCATTGTCCTTCACTTCGATACGAATCGAATGGCTGTCGCGCCAAGCGTGAATATTTATCAGGCCCCCGGTTGGAGGCGCCGCCTGGATCGCGTTGATCACCATATTGTTCATCACTTGCATGAACTTGACCTTGTTCATGGGCAATACGGAAACATTCACAATATCCGTCGTCACGGAAATGCCGCGACTCCTGAGTGCCTCGTCATTCATTAACAAGACGCTCTGCATAATGGCTGCAAATTCTTCGGAAGGCGTAAATCTCGCACTCGCGGCATGGGATAACTGTGTCGAGATGATTTGGTGAATGTGTTCGACTTTTTGCCGCAGGCGACCGAGGTCGAACAAGGATTGCTTACGATCGGATTCGAGCAGCTCAGCAAGATTGTTGAGATAATCGTGGACTTCGCCGCCGCATAATTCGTCGTTTGAGACTTGATTCAACCTTGCACAGTGTTGTCCGATCATGTTTGCGGCCTTGCAAATGCCGCCATAATCTTCATCGCGAAGCCTGCGTTCAAGAACCGAGGCCGTGACGTTCACGGTGTTGATGGCATTTCCGACATTGTGAAGGACGTCGGTCGCGACATCAAGCATTCCACTGCGATGTGCCGATTCGACAAGGCGTGCTCGCGATTCCGAAAGGCTGGAAACCATCCGATCGATTTCGTGGCCCAGGATTCCGATTTCATCCTTGCGGTTGAGGTTTAACCGAGTTGTGAGATTGTCCCGCGATCCAATCAGGGTTGCATGGTGCGACATCCTTTGAAGCGGCCGCACGACGGCGCGCTGAATAATCCATCCCAGCGCAATAAGAATTGTTCCTGCTCCGAAGATGCTCATTCCCATTGCAGTGCGCACGATGATATGGCCCATTGCGGTCATGTCGCGTGGAATATCCGCGCGCAGCAATATCGCTGGCTTTCCATAAATATCGTTGGCGATCGTATAGGCATGGAACAATTGATCGGAAACTTCGACCAACCGAGTTCCGCCACCTTGAAGCAGCCGAACGATTTCCGTCTCATCAGGCTTCAGGTGAGCGGGATCCGCCGCCGTGGCATGCAAATGAATTCGCGTTTGTTCGCTCAATTTCAGAATTTCCGAATCTTGCAACAATCTTCCCATGATCAGTGAACCGTGGATCGGACCATTGTTGCGGCTGTCAACAATCGGCCTGGCAGCTACAAGCATGGGTCCAAGGCCCGTCAATACCACTCCGCTAAAGCTGTCTTTCGTCCCGAAAAATCGAACGAGCGGGTGATCCGGTCCGAGTTCGCCGGGTTCGAATCCTTTTGTTTCGGCCGGCTGACCGTTGGCATCCACTGTTTGGCCATATGCCAATGTTCCGTCAGGACGACAAAACCAAATGAGGTTCAAATGTTCGTTTTGATAGGTTTCTTTCGTAAGATTGGATTTGATGAATGCCGCATTCCCATCCGTCATGAACTGGTACGCGTCATCCCAAGCCGACCACGTCACAAGGAAAATATCCAACGAATCAATGTCACCTTTTATCGCGACGGCGCACGTATGGAGGTCCTTCACGGCGTCATCACGCTCTATCCTGGCGATGCCGGGCATCACCGCCGACTGGAAAATCACGTTCGACAGCGCGATGAACAGCGTAAAGACCGCTGAAAGATACAAGATGACTTTCCAACGAAGCGACATCGGTGGTCCTATCTTGTCTTAAGAATTTTGACGAACTGCCCAAGACGACTCATTTGCACGGGATACGAAATGCTTTCATTTCCAACCGGCGATCCATCAGGCGGAACAATACAGAGAATTTGAATATCGCTGCCTGCCTGGCGATGCAACCGATGCGCTTCGGCAACTTCGGGGGCGTCGGCGGACGGCGCCGCGACGATCACACCGGAAATCGAGGCAAGCTCATTTCCATGCGGCATGCGATCATGAACATCCACTTCGCACATCAGGCGAAGCGCCGCTTCCAATGGATCGAGCGCGGCAAATGCCTGGTTTCTCGCGTACCACACTTTCACGAGGCGATGCCGTATCAGTTGCTCGCAAAATCGCCTTTCATCATCAGGCGAAAGCGCCGCGTCCATTGCGACGGTCATCATGGTTTCAGTACGAATTTCCGCAGCATTGATTTTGTCGCAGGGAATGAGCGCCATTCGACATTCCGCCTGAAGGACGGGCGCCACTGTCGAATTGACCAGCGGGCCCAATTGCAGCCCGTTTGCAAAATGACTGGCGATCGACGTCGCCCGCGCCAAAAGTCCGAGGGCCCGAGGTCGCGCTCCATTTGCATAGGCCTCTTCCTGGGCAGCCAGTTCGGCGATCGGGTCAAACACGCGGGAAGGCAGTTTCCATCGCTGAGTGAATTCTTTTGTTAAATCGGCGTAACCGATTCCAAACACGCCTTTGCATGCAGTCATGACTGAAGTGGAGGAATGGGATGCGAAATCAATGGCGGCGGCAAATTCCGCGGCAAATCGCTGCCGCAATACAATTTGCACAAGGTTGTATGACAACCCCACCAGATACAGCAAACCGGTCGGGGTGGCATCGGTTTTAGGGACAATCCGAGCCATCATGGCCGCCATCGCCAGACCATGCTGCCAGCACCGCAAGAGATCAATTGCATCGGGTTTGCCCGGCACGAAAGCATCCAGCGGTTGAATCTCGGCGATTAGTTTTTTAATCCCATCCAGTCCGACCGCTTTGGTAGCCTCTTCAAGACTGTGAATCCGCACTTTAACCGATTCCGCCGAGTTGGCCGCGCTTAGCAGGCGGGCAGCGAAGACAGCGTCCTGCTTGATAAGACCAACCATTCGCTGAACGCTTGCCTCGTTGGCGGCAATGGCGGTCGTTAATTCAGAACTGATTCCTTGCAGCGACTTCAGGCCCTTTTGGTCCGTTATCGCCGCGAGGGTGGCGTCATGAGAGACCAGATTGGGGACCGTCAACTTGTCTTTTTCCATCGATGCCGATTTGGTCGATGCATTGGCCGCAGTGCTCTCTGCGGCGACGGTCGGGCGAATTGCATTCAACGACTTTTCCACCCGCGAGAGAAGTTCCGGCAATGAAAAATTCGTCTTGAGCATGTACCCGGTAATGCCCAAGCTGCCCGCCTCAACGACAACTTCCTTTTGTGCCGAGTCAGTGAGCATGATCACGGGCAAATTGGCCCATCGCGGGTCGGCTCTCATGTGCTTGAGCACTTCTGTCCCGCTCATTCGAGGCATGCGGTAGTCGAGCACGACGATTTCAACCGGATGGGCAGCCAGCAATTCCAAGCCCTGATAACCATCTGCAGCCGAGAGCGCGGTGTATCCCCTGCCGCGAAGAGCGGCGGTCACCAACTCGCGACAAAACGGCGCATCGTCTATGACCAGGATTATCCGGTCATTTCCAGTGCCGGGCGTCGCTTCAGAATGGGAGACGGCATTTTCGCTCATATGGCACTTTCAATCGTCTTTTGAGCTGCAGCAAGCACCTGTCCCAGCTCGCCAAGACTGCACGGCTTGGATAAAAACGCATCCGCGCCGGCGGCCAATCCCTCCGCTCGATGCAGGTTGTCATGCGCGCTCATCAACGCGAAATAAACATGGTTTTGAACTTCATTTCGAACCGCGCGGCAAAGGGCCAGACCGTCCATGTCGGGCATTTCCCAGTCGGAGATGACCAGGCGATAGTGATTACTTGAAATCATCCTCAATGCCATTTTACCGCCGGAAGCGGAAGCAACATCATGGCCAAGCCGCTTTAAGCCGGCGATCAGCAGATCGCGGGTAAACTTGCTGTCATCGACAACCAATATTTGCATCCCCCCTCCGATTAATTAAGAGTGCACGGTTCTTGCCTGCTGCACTGCGCTACGCAAATCCACAAGGCAACGCTCAATTTCCTTTGCCAGCACGTCGACCAAATCCGGTGCGGTCATGATCGATTTATCCTTCGCGGCATACTCGACCCGCTGGGCTGCGAGTCGAACCGGCTCAGCCTCCAGATAGCTTGCCGCGCCCTTCAAACGATGGGCGGATTCGCGAACTCCTTCGAGATCGCAGCGCACCATCGCCTGTCGAACCGCATCGATATCCACAATGGCCTGTTGTTCGAATTGTTCCGCCGCCATCATCAGTAGCGATACATCGCCCAGGCAGCGTTCGAGAAATGCGGTGTAGTCCAGCGCCGGCGACACTTGTGATTCGACAACTTGCGGCGATTCCGCCTGGAGGGCTGTGGATTTCGACTGGGACAGATGTTTTTCCATCGTTTGAAGCAATGTTTGAAGATTCAACGGTTTGGACAGGAAATCATCCATTCCGACCGCATAACAGGCTTCGCGGTTGCCGTTCAAAACATTTGCGGTCACCGCGATGATTGGCAAATGATAATCCGCCGCAGTACCCGGGCGCCGTGGCAAGCTTTGTTGTGATTCCAGCCGTCGAATAACGCGCGTGGCCTCAAGCCCATCCATTTCGGGCATGGCCAGATCCATCAACACCATATCAAATGCCTTGCGCTGAACGGCTTCAACGCCTTCTTTGCCGTTGACGGCAATTTCGTGACGGTAATTTCCTTTCTGCAGATACTTGGTAACGATCAGTCGATTGACTGCGTTATCCTCGACAATGAGTACCAGCGGTGCGGAATCGTTGGCACCGTCGTGTGTCGTTTGATTCGAGTTGGCATCCACAGCCCATCTCCTTACGAAGCGGGGCATGCTTCGGCCGATTACTTGAATAGCTGGAATTGCCCCCATTTGCTGTTTCGAACAATTGGGGCACCGTCTTTAGATGAATCATTCACGCGAATCTGCCCATAATCAAAAGACTGCCCAAACAAACTATTTTACTCCTTTGGTTTATGTTCGCCCCATTCGAAACCGATAGGAACTTTGCGTAGCACCAATGTGGCGAATATCGTTTTATTCGCCTTAAAAGGGAAAAATGGGGGGCCACGTGTCTGAACTTGCAGAAATCATAGAGCGTTCCGCTGCTGCCGCAGTCATGGCGGACGCCAGCGATTTGCCGTCCGTTGCACAATTGCACACGTTACTCACTTCGGTCCAGGCGTCAGCGACGGATCAGGCTCCAATTCATTCCGGCGCCGGTCGGGCAACCAAGGTTCTTGAACAGATCGTCATGGGCGATGCAAAGGACGCGAATGCGGCCCTTGTATCGGTTCGTCAAATCGTGCAGGAGTTGCAACAGCTTGTCTCCGGCGCCTTGCCGACATCCGCCACCCTAATTGAACCGGTCAATGCTGAGACGCAAGCGCCGGCAACCGCGCCGGCCGCAGTGGTTGCAGAAGACGCAATGGGGGAGCAACCGATCAAGGCGGAAGACATTCCTCTGGTCGCCGAGTTTGTAGGCGAGGCGGCGAGCCATATGGATTCCGCCGAGGCCAGCCTGCTCGCATTGGAAGAACAACCCGGCGATCCAGAACACATCAATTCCGTATTCCGGGCGTTTCATACGATCAAGGGTGTCGCCGGATTTCTCAACTTCCGCCAGATCGGTGCATTGGCGCACGTGGCGGAAAATCTTCTGGATCGTGCCCGCAAGGGTATTGCCCCACTCGATGACGAAGCAGTTCAGTTGGTCTTGAATTCCGTTGATACAATGCGGCGAATGGTTGCGGCGACCAGCGTTGCCGCCCAAACCAACCAACCGCCCGCAAGGGAAGAGACCCTTGAATCGCTTCTGCAAAGCCTCGGGGTAAAGGCTGGCTCGGTAAAGCAGACATCACAATCCGCATCCCCCACGCCGCAGGTTGCAACACAGGCCAAAGCCGCGCCTGCCGCCCCGCCGATGACGACGAATTCCGCATCGACCGACAATACAGTCAAGGTCTCGACCGAGCGACTCGATTCGCTCATCAATACGGTCGGCGAACTCGTCATTGCGCAGTCCATGGTGAGCCGGGATGTTGAAGCCGGACTGACATCAACAACTCAACGCCTCGGACGCAATATGTCGCACCTGGGCAAAATCACCCGCAGTCTTCAGGACTTGGCAATGGCGATGCGAATGGTGCCGGTGCAAGGCGTCTTTCAAAAAATGGCGCGGTTGGCGCGCGATGTCGCCCGAAAAGCGGGCAAGGAGATCGATTTCGTCCAGGTTGGCGCCGAGACTGAACTGGACCGCAATGTCGTGGAAGCGGTCAGCGATCCACTGGTGCACATGGTCCGAAATGCAATCGATCATGGTGTGGAATTGCCGGACGATCGCGTCAAGGCCGGCAAACCGGCCATCGGTAAGGTGCAACTCAAGGCCTATCACAAGGCCGGGAGTGTTGTCATCGAAATTTCCGACGACGGCCGGGGCCTGAATAAATCGAAGATTCTCGCCAAGGCGATCGCATGCGGCATCGTCAAGCCGGGACAGGAAATGTCGGAGGAGGAAATTTTCCGTCTGGTATTCCACGCAGGACTTTCCACTGCGGAGAAAGTGACCGACATCAGCGGGCGCGGTGTCGGCATGGACGTGGCGCGCAAAAACGTGGAAGCGCTCCGCGGTAGAATCGAAATTTCGTCGGTGGAGGGAAAAGGATCGGTCTTTACAATTCGTTTGCCGCTCACTCTGGCAGTCATCGATGGCCTGGTCGTTCGTGTCGGCACTGAACGTTATATCATTCCAATCACCAGTGTTGAACGCAGTTTCTGTCCGCAATCACAGCAGCTCTCAACAGTTCAAAGCACCGGCGAGGTCTGTTTTGTGCGCGATCGTCTGATCCCGGTCGTTCGCTTGCACCGAGTCTTCGCCGTCAACAACGCACAGCAGGACCCAACCCAAGCGCTACTGGTGATCGCGCAAGCCGATCAGGATTCCTGCTGCCTGATGGTCGATGAGCTGGTTGGACAGCAGCAGGTCGTCATCAAATCACTTGGGGAACAATTGGGAACCGTTAAAGGAATTTCAGGTGGCGCGATTCTGGGAGACGGCAATGTCAGCCTGATCCTCGATGTGCCCGGCCTGATTAATTTGGCGAAGTCAGAATAAAAGGGGGTTCGATATGACTCATACTGTAAATGCAACAACCGGCAGCACCGGCGCAGGCAAAGGCGGAAAGTACCTGACCTTTGCACTGGGCAAGGAACAATATGGCCTGGCGATCCTGAAGGTTCGTGAGCTGATCGGCTATATGGACCTTACTTGCGTGCCGCGCATGCCCGCGCATGTGAAAGGCGTGATCAATCTGCGCGGGCAGGTTATTTCAGTGATCGATTTGCGCACGAAGTTCGGCATGGAACCGGTGGCGCGCACGGAAGAAACGTGCATCATCATTGTCGAAATCGAGGATAACGGCCGGCGCATGCCATGCGGGCTGATTGTCGATCGCGTTTCCGAGGTGCTCAATATCACCAACGAAAGCATCGAAGACCCGCCCAGCCTCGGCAAGTCCGTGCGGATGGATTTCATCGTTGGCATGGGCAAGGTGGGAGAAACCGTGAAGATTTTGCTCGACATCGACAAGGTTTTGAGCAACGCCGACGTCGTTGCGATGGGTGAAGTATTAAATAACACCGCAAAAGCGGCGTAAACAACCTGTCGCCGCCAGCAAATGACTTCGGCGACATTAAACCAGTCAAACATTTAACACTTTTACGGGGGCTCGAAATGAAGCTTGGACTGTCTTATAAATTATCGTTGGGGTTTGCCGCGGTTCTCGCGATCGCGCTGGCCTTGGGGGCTTTTTCAGTTCTGAAGATGCGGTCGTCGGCGATCACCGCCAGCGATCTTTCAGACAAGTATATTCCGGGATCCACCGCCGCGGGAAATCTCACCAGCATTGGAGATGATCTCATGTTGGCAACCCGTAGCTACGGTTTAAGCGGCGATGAGAAATATTTGACGGAAATTCGCAATCAGCAGGCCAAACTGAAGGAGAAAATCCAGACTGCCGATGATTTGAGCGGCAAGTGCTCTGAACTCTCCAAACTGGCCAGTTCCATCAAGGATGTCCGTTCGGCATTAGATGATTACAACCAGGCAGTGGAAATAACCGTCCAGGCATTTCAGGTCCGAAAATCCTCGATGGAGTCGATGACTCGTGATGCAACTGCGGCTTCGAAGAAGCTCGCCGACTACATGGATCGCCAGCAGGAATTGCTCACGACCGCCACCAAGGCTTTGACAGGCGGTGCCACGACGCAGCCCTCTCAGATCGTGGAAATGCAGCTTAAATATCGCCTTTTAGCCACTGCTTTTCTGGAGATTGACGGCATTCGCATCAATTTTCTGAAGGCACTGGCCTATAACGATGAAACCATTTTCGACAAGGCTCAGGCTGGATTCGCAACTGCCACCTCCATTTTCGATGAACTTCGCTCGGGGACTCATCGCCCCGAGGATCAGGAAAATATCGCCGCCATCGTCAAGGGAGTGGAAAGCTACAGGACTTCACTGGGTGAAGTCATCAATGCGACCAAGGAACTCAAGCAGGCAACTGTCAAGCGAACTGAAGCTTCCGCAAAAATAGGAAGCGCGATCGACGAAGCGACCTCCAGCATGCTGACGTCCATGACCGATCAAGCGGTGCAAAGCAGCAGTTCACTGGCTTCAACGTCTCGATTGCTCATCATCGGCCTGATCGTGGCCGTGGTGGTCGGCGTGACGTTGGCATTCGTGATTACCCGAAGCATCACCAAGCCGATCAATCTGATCATCGCTTCATTGTCAACCGGCGCGTCGAATACCTCGGCGGCGGCAACCCAGGTTTCCAGTTCCAGCCAGAGCCTGGCCCAAGGCGCCAGCGAACAGGCGGCAAGCCTGGAGGAAACCAGTTCCAGTCTCGAAGAGATGTCAAGCATGATCAAGAAGACCGCCGATACCGCGCGGCAGGCCAACCTGCTGAGCGTTGAAATGAAGGGCGCTGCCGATAAGAGCAGCTCCGCGATGAGCAAGATGGCCAATGCAATTGACGGCATCGAGAAGTCCTCTTCCGAAACCGCCAAGATCGTCAAAACGATCGATGAAATCGCATTTCAGACGAATCTGCTGGCGCTCAATGCAGCCGTGGAAGCGGCCCGCGCCGGCGAAGCCGGCAAGGGCTTTGCGGTTGTAGCTGAAGAAGTTCGCAACCTCGCGATGCGTTCGGCTGAAGCGGCGAAGAACACCTCTTCGCTCATCGAAGGCAGCGTAGGCAGCGCCAAGAACGGCGTGACGATCGCCACTGAGGTGGCCAGTTCGTTGACTGAGATTCAGTCAACCGTCGAGAAAGTGAATTCGCTGATTACCGAAATCGCCGCGGCCAGCCAAGAACAAAGCCAAGGCATCGGCCAGGTGAATCAGGCTGTTCAGCAAATGGACAAAGTGACTCAATCCAACGCGGCCGCAGCGGAAGAATCCGCGGCAGCAGCAGAGGAATTGAGCAGCCAAAGCGAACAGGTCCGCACCATCGCCCAGGACTTGACGCGTCTGGTCACTGGCGCCGCCAACTCCGCAACAGATTCGGGTGTAACGGTCCGAACTCTCGCGGCTCCCAGCAAAGCGGCAAGCAAATTGCGATCCAAGGCCGAGCACGCAATTCCGCTTAATGACTCGAAGGATGATGACTTCTCGGAGTTCGGAGCTTCGGCTTAAAGAAGTCCGCAGCATTCATCCAGGGGGAATGTCATGAATGGGCGCGTCGGGGGAAAATTAGCAGGTTGTCTGGTCGGCATGAGCATGCTAAGCGTGATCGGCGCTGCGGAAGCGCAGTCGCCGACCACGCAAGGCCATGTCAATGACAATGACCCGGCCAACTGGGAAATTGTCAGTGTTGATGACGACCTGCGATTTATCCCCACGACCCGTCCGCAGCAACCTGTCGCACAGCATCCCCCAATCGCGACAACCCAGAACAGTGATACCGGAAAGCCGCCGCAACTATGGCAACGCTTCACGGATGATTGGAACGGCTTGCGACCGAGACTGGACGACAAGGGTATCGCCGTTGCAGCATCACTGGCTGGTTATGTCGGCACCAATCTAATAGGAGGCGCACAGACCGACGCAGGCGGTTGCGCGTATCTATTGAACCTCAACCTCACGCTTGACAGCAAGAAATTAGTCGGCCTGGAGGGTGGTTCGATGTTTGTCAACCTGCGTAATCAAGACGGCCTGAGTCATTCAATGGATGGTTCGTTTGGCGCAACCTCATCTCTCTATATTCCCGGGAGAACGGAAGTGTCAGAATGCTGGTTCGAACAAAAGTTTCTGAACGACCAAGTGCGAATCAAGGCGGGCAAGATCGATGTCAATACCGAATTTGACACCGTCGAAAACGGAGGAGAATTCCTGAACGATTTCGGTGCTTTGAATTCCACGATCCTTGCATTTCCAACCGATCCGGATTCATCGATCGGAGTCAATGCATTCGTCTATCCAAATGAGCACTTTTACGCTGGAGCGGGCATTTATGATGGCTCGCTCCAGGATGGCGTGAATACAGGCTCAGTGGGTCCTCATTCGCTATGGAACAGCCGAAGCGCGTTTTGGATTGGAGAAATCGGCGATAAATGGGATGGCAAGGCATCGGGACGCGAAGGCAGAGTGGCCTTGGGCGTGTGGCATCACACGGGCAGCTTCGAACAATTTGATGGTGGTCATCGGAACAGCGTCACCGGCCCCTACATCGCGCTCGACCAATGCCTTTGGAGAAAATACCCTGAAAAAGATGGCGACAAGCAGGGCATCGCAATGTTTTTCTCAGCGGGATATGCAAGTCCGCATATCAGCTCCGCCACAGTGCAAGCGGGTGGCGGCCTCAAATGGACTGGCGCAATAGCCGGACGAGAAGACGACGTGCTTGGACTTGGTGCCAGCTGCATCCGGCTTTCTCACGACACCAGCGCAGGCTTGAGCGATCATTCGGAATTCACGATCGAAACATTCTATAAGATTCGCATAAATCCATGGTTCAGTATTGAACCCGACTTGCAATATATCCATAACCCAGACGGCGTGTCGTCACGAGACGATGCGCTGATGGCAACCATACAAATGCTGATTGATTTCTAATCGAGTGACTCAGAGGAATGATATGTCAGTACAAGCCGAATTTATCCTCAACGATGAAGACTTTCAAATGGTCGCCGAAATGGTCTACAAACATTGCGGCATCACGCTCAATGAGTCAAAGCGCGCGCTGGTGCAGGCACGGCTGGCAAAAAAAATCCGTGAAGAACGTTGCAATTCCATACGCGAATACGTCGACCTGGTTGTAGCGGATGCCAGCGGAGATAAGTTTACTGGACTGATCAATGCCATCAGCACAAACCTAACCAGCTTTTTCCGAGAAATCGAGCATTTTAAGTATCTCAGTGATACATATATTCCGAAAATAGTTTCTGAACGACAAAACCAAAAGAAACGGTTTATCGCCTGGAGCGCGGCTTGCTCGAGCGGAGAAGAACCATATTCGCTGGCGATGACGATCCTGGAATCCATTGCTGCCGCGGAAAAAGTCGCGCCCGCCCCACCCACGGGTGAATACGGGCCAGCGGGCTGGGATCTGAAAATTTTGGGAACTGACATATCCACGCGAGTTCTCCAAATCGCAAAAGCCGGGCGGTATCTGGAAAGCCGTCTGGCCAATGTCCCCGCTCCGTATCGAAATACCTATTTTGCGCCCGCGCAGTTCACAAAAGACCGCATGTTGCAACGAGGGCGAATCGTGCCCATGCAGAACCACGATGAATATGAAGTATGTCCCCTACTGCGGCGGGTCGTGAGGCTTCGACATCTCAACCTGATCGAAGCCTGGCCATTTCAAGGACCATTCGACGTGATCTTTTGTCGCAATGTCATGATTTATTTTGACCGCGAAACGCAGATTGATTTGGTCAGTCGATTCTGGCAATGCCTGGCGGTCGGGGGCTTGTTGTTTACCGGTCATTCGGAATCGCTGACTGGAATCCCCCACCGTTTCAAGCACATACGACCGACGGTCTATGCAAAGGTGTAAAGCCCAATGAGCGTAGTCGAAACACAATCCGCCATCGTCGTCGGCGTATCGGATGCAAAAGCATCAAACGACCCGCAGGATACGCTGGTTACTTATTCGCTGGGTTCCTGTATTGGGGTCACTTTATACGATCCCCAAGCCAAAGTCGCCGGACTGTTGCATTTCCAACTGCCAAGCAGCACGGCCGATGTGCAGCGAAGCGCGGAAAAACCGCTCATGTTCGCCGACACGGGAATGAACTGGTTATTGAAGGAAACCACCAGGCTTGGCGCGGACAAGCGGCGCTTTCGTGTAAGGCTCGCCGGTGCCGCACAAATGCTTAACGACAGCGGGGTTTTTGATATCGGACGACGAAATCATACCGCCATCCGAAAGATCATGTGGCAGTTGGGAATGTTCATAGAAGCCGAACAAGTAGGCGGCGATGCGCCGCGGACGCTGATCCTTAACGTCAATGATGGATCGTTGATCATTAAGAGCCGGGGCGAACAAATTGTCATTTAATGGAGGACGCAGTGCAGAAGTCACACAACATCCTGATCGTCGATGATTCGGCGACGACCCGCGCAATGATTAAACGCGTCATTCATATGACCGGACTATCCGTCGCAACGCTTTACGAAGTCGCCGACGGAAATGCTGCCTTGGCGCTTCTCAATACCCAAACCGGTGAAGAAGCCGTCGATCTGGTGCTGACCGATTTGAATATGCCCGGAATGGACGGTGTGGAAATGACCCGACGAATGCGGACCAACGCCAAACTGCGGACCATTCCAGTCATCGTGATCACGGCGCGACCGGATAATGAAACGCTTGAAATGTTTAAGCAGGAATCCGTGCAAGGATGGCTGCCCAAGCCGATCACTCCCGAAGGCGTGCGAAACGTCGTCGAACGCGCCCTGCAAGCGGTTGGAGGTTCCAATGAGTAATGATCAAACCGATATCCCCTTGTCCCTTACACGCGTCGACGATCACAATCGTCTGCTGCTTAAGGCTGTCATCGATGCCATGGAAACCATGGCATTCATCAGCCCCGAACCGCTGACGGCCGATCCTTCACCTGAATTGTTGACGTCCTTGGAGAGAGCCCACGTACGGTTCGTCGGGCCTTTCTGCGGATTGCTCGAATTGTTCGCACCACGCTCGTTGGCTGTCCTTCTGGTCGCCAATCTGACCTGCTCGGATCAGGCGGACTCGCGCACCGCCGCCTACGCTGAAGATGCCCTGAAGGAAATCGCCAACGTCACCTGCGGATTGCTTCTTCGACGCATCACCGCGGCGGTCGGAGCGATGTGTGAATTTGATCTGGAAATCCCTTCGCTCGACTTGGTCGATTCAACTGAAACCTGGGCTCACCTCCTTTCCACAACCGACTCTGTAGCCTTGGACATTCAGGGACTTCCGCTCGTTGCCCGATTGACCATTGATTCAGTATTGACCGAGGTGGCAGCTTGACATCATCAGTAACAACTTCAACGAAACCTGGGATTTCCGCAAAGGTTAAAGTGCTCATCGTCGATGACTCGGCGGTCGTGAGACAACTCCTCACGCGCGAGCTGGGCAAAGATCCGGGACTGACTATCGTCGGCGCTGCGCCCGATCCATTTGTCGCGCGCGACATGATCGTCGAACTTGAGCCCGATGTATTGACGCTTGACGTCGAAATGCCCCGCATGGACGGTATTACTTTCCTCCGAAAGCTGATGGTGCATCGCCCCATGCCGGTCATCGTGCTGAGCTCGCTGACACAAGAAGGAACTCGCTCGGCAATTGAAGCGCTCGAAGCCGGAGCGGTCGAGGTTTTATCCAAACCATCGTCCGCATACAGCGTGGGTGAGGTTGCCCAGGTACTGGCGGCAAAACTGCGATCCGCAGCCCTTGCGCGCGTGCAACCGCCCACGACAGTTCCCGCTCGAAACACGACCAAACGCCCACTCAATCAGAGCATGGCGGCAACCACCGATAAAATCATCGCGTTGGGCGCTTCCACCGGTGGCGTGCAGGCGCTGACCGAAGTGCTTACCCAATTTCCTGTCAATGCGCCCGGAACCGTCATCGTTCAGCATATGCCGGCGAGGTTTACCGCATCGTTTGCGCAGCGGCTTGATTCGGTCTGCCAGCCGGAAATTAAGGAAGCCGCGGACGGAGACAGCGTCATCCCGGGACGCGTTCTCATCGCGCCGGGTGGATTCCATACCGTGCTTCGACGCTCGGGAGCGCGATATTTCGTCCAAGTGAAAGATGGCCCGGAAGTCCATCACCAAAAGCCTGCGGTCGATATCTTATTTAATTCCGTTGCCAAATATGCAGGCGCCAATGCAGTCGGTGCAATTCTGACCGGCATGGGGGCGGACGGAGCGGAAGGATTATTGGCCATGAGAAAAGCCGGCGCGCAAACAATTGCCCAGGACGAGAAGTCCAGTGTGGTCTTCGGAATGCCGATGGAAGCTATTAAGTGCGGAGCAGCCGAAATGATCTTGCCTCTGAGGGAGATCGCCGGTGCTGTCGTACGCTTGGGACAGTCTTTAGCCTAGAGGGGGAAGCATTGGAATCAACAACCATACAACCTGCCAAGCCGAAAGCGGCGGAACAGATGATCAGTCCAAAGCTAATCATCCCGTTCGTCAATTCCACGCGAAAAGTATTTTCGACCATGGTCGGTGTACAGACCACCGTCAATCACCCGCATGTGAAAACCAATCCGATCCCAAGCTTTGATATCTCGGGAATCATTGGCTTCTCCGGCGATATTCTCGGCTCGGTCGTCATCAGTTTCCAGACCCAGGCGGCCGTCAAGCTCGTCAGCGCGTTCACTGGCATGCCGATCACTGCGGATAGTCCCGATTTTTCAGACGCCATCGGCGAACTCGCCAACATGATCGCCGGCAGTGCTAAAAAAGATCTCGAGTGCAAAGCCAATATCACCTGCCCCACCGTTATTATCGGGGCGGGACATCACATCGCTCGCTTGAGCGGCGTGCCATGTGTCGTGATTCCGTGCACGACTCCCGATGGTGATTTTGCCGTCGAAGTCAATATCAAGGTCAAATAGCTGGTTGGGGGAAATATATCATGAAGATTCTTCTTGTTGACGATTCGAAAACCATGCGAAACATCCAGAAGAAAGTTCTGGAATCGATGGGTGGCGTTGAATTCGGAGAAGCCGCGGACGGCGTCGAAGCCATGACCCGGCTGGGCGGCGGACCGTTTAACCTTATTCTCATCGACTGGAACATGCCCAACATGGACGGCATTACCCTGGTCGGCAAGATTCGCCAAACCGATAAGAAGACGCCTTTGATCATGGTCACTACCGAAGCAGAGAAATCCCGCGTCATGGATGCTCTCAAAGCCGGAGTGAACAACTACGTCATCAAACCGTTCACACCGGACGCCTTGCTGGAAAAAGTTCGCCAAACCATGGCTAAGATCGCCGCTTAAACGCGAACGAGGTCATCGAATTGATTTCCCCGCCCCGCAGCCTTAGATTAAGGTTGCCGGGCGATTAGTTCAGTTGGCTAGAACGCTGGTATCACACACCAGAAGTCACAGGTTCGAGTCCTGTATCGCCCACTTTTGAAGGTTGCACAGTAGCGCACTCAGTGCAATTGGCTGTATTTTCCCGTGGATTTTCAACATCGCCTTTTTCCGGCTTTCCTTCAGTTACACTTAGTTTCGCGCCATACTGCGCCGGATTGTGCGCCGCGCGCTTGAAGTCACCATCCAGGTCAACCGACGTGGCATAGTGCTTGGCCGCCACCGCCGGGGAATTGCCGATCCATTTGCAAACTGTCGCCAGATCGTATTCCCTCATCAATTCACTCTCCCGGCTGGCCCGCAGGTTGTGGAATAGCTTCGGCCAGACGGTTATCCCGGCCTGCCGAATGATCCGCTGTAGTTCGGTCCGAAGGTTCATTCCGCCTAACCGGTGCCTGGTAATGACGTAGACGGCCCCCTCTGCCGCTGATTCCTGAAATAGCTTCTCAAGGGGCTGGCGAAGCTCCGCAAACAACGGGCATACCCGCGACGCACCGCCCGCATGATGCTCCGTCTTGGGGCTTTGAATCGCCATGCGGCCTTTTTCAAAATCCACGTCGGCCCAACGAAGCGCGAATAGCTCGGAAGGGATTCGCAGGCCCGCATATCGCGCCAGCGCGATGATTACGGCCCATTCGGTATCGGGCGCTTCCGCAATCACTTTGTCGATGATTTCGCGGCTGACGAAATGCTTTCGGGCTTCGTTCACCTGCTGGCCGGCCTTTACGCCGACAAATGGATTTTCACTTGCGAGTTTCCATCGCATCGCCTTGTGCCACATAGTCCGCGCCGCGATGACCCGCCGGGATATAGTCGGCGTCGCCAACTTCTCGTGCTCCACCATCCAGGCCCGCCAACCGTCCGCGTCGGCCATGGTGATATCGCGGATCGGCTTTGACGCGCCGAAGAATGCCTCAAGGTTGCGGCGCACATTCCCATACCTCACCAGCTGCTTAAGAATCAGGTTCCCTTTATCAGACTAAGATTCGCCAGGACAGTTAAACGTTTCTGACCGCGCAGCATGACATAAACTGATGCAAAAGGTCACAACTTCGGCGCGGATCTCATATTAGTTAGAGCCTTCACAGAGTGAATAGAGAAATAACCGGCAGGATTCCCGCGAAGGAAATGCATGGAGAATATCCGCACTAGGGAATAGCAGAATTTCGATGCAATAGTTCTAGCACTCGAGATTGCGATTCTGGAAGCGAAAGTCCAATGTCAATTGCTGAGCGACCCGCCAAGTTCTTGATCAGTGGGTTTGCATGTTTTGCTAGAAGAAGTTCAACAAGATCAGCCCTAGCTCCTTTGACCGCAATATGGAGCGGTGTATCCCCTTCAACATTGATTAAATTGGGGTTGGCACCTGAATCAAGAAGTGTCGAGGCAACGGTTATGTGCGCGGGATCTGGTTGACGTGCATCGAAGACAGTGAGCGAGAATAAAGGCGTGCCACCGCCGCTATCCTGAGCATTAACTTTAGCTCCTGCTGCAATTAACTGTTTGATCACCTCGGAGTTGGTCCGCATAGCGGCCGAATGCAATGGAGTGTCTTGCCCTCGATCTATCGCATTGACGTCTCCGCCAGCTCCAATCAGAACTGCTATAACTTCTGGCTTTGACTCGGATAGTGCCGCCGCTAAATGTAAAGGCGTCCGTCCATCAATAGTTCGACAATTTGGATCTGCACCCAGATCCAATAGCGCTTTGCAAATATCAGCCCTACCCACCGCTGCTGCCCAATGCAGTAGGCGGAAGCCTTCCATTGTCTTTAACAGCGGAGCATTTACTTGCGAAGTGTCGCTTTCCAGGGAACGGACCACCATGTCTTTCTTGCCAAGAATTACTGCCATGCAGGAATCAAGGTGGTCCAAATCGCTGATCACCAGCGGAGCACAGGAAATCACCTGGTCAAGAGTGGATTGCGTCCAAATTCGCGACGAAATTACGAGAGTTTCCCCAACCGTCCACCCGCGGCTGTCGCGAGCGTTCAAGTCAGCACCATGTCGTTCAAGCATCTCTATCATCGAGCGATCCGCGGTCAACGCCGCAAGATGAAGAGGAGTTCGTTGTTGCTGCCCTCGAAGATTAACGTTTGCCCCATGCGCGATCATTTGTTCGGCGATTGAATTGTGACGATTTAATACCGCAGAGTGTAGCGGCGTGATTCCAACGTTGTCGGCGATATTCAAATTCGCGCCTCGATCAATAAGATAGGCGCACATTTCTTCGTCGAAACCTCCCATGCCGCGAGTTAGCAGGGACTCCATCCCTAGAGCTACATGAAGAGGAGTGCGACCTGATTTGTTTTGTGCATTGAGATCAGCACCGGCATCAAGCAGTATTCCCACCACATCTATTCGCTTTGCTGCTACTGCATAATGTAATGGAGTCAGTCCAGTTTCCTGGCGTGCATTCGGATTGGCTCCCTTGTCAAGCAAGTAAGCGACTTCTTCGATAGTGTTGTGGGCGGCAGCCGAATGTAAAAGTGTCAGATTCCCGTTGATTGGCGTATTAACAGATGTTGGGTCAGATTCTATCTGTCTGTGAAGTAATGTAAAACTATTCGGCTTTGTGCGAATTAGGGTGCTTGTGTAAACAGGAGCGATAAATGCCAAGAGTAAAAGTGTCGATGCGATTGCCGCACCGGTGCGCTTCAATCGCACCGAGTGTTCGTCGTTAGGCCGAATTAGACGCATGATGCGCCTGTGGAAGTTAGATCTTTGACCAGTCGCGGCCAGGCTGACAAGCGCGATATTGCTCGCAGGATCTGCAGCTACGAGTTCCGCAACGCGCATGAGCGAATGGGCGTATCGGTTAGATGGCTCACCAGCAGCAGTCACTAAATCGTCACAACAAAGTTCACGCTCTTCTCGGATATGGCGTGACAGGTACCAAATCGCTGGATTGTAAAAAAGAAGAGCCTCAAGAATTCGCTGGACGAGGTTTATTACATGATCATATCGACGAATATGAGCCAGTTCGTGCATGACCAGCACTTCAAGCTGCTTGGTTGAAATACCTGCTACAATTGAAATTGGAAGAAGTAGTGTTGGACGAAGTACGCCAACAACCGAGGGGACAATCACTGAGTTGCAATACGCAATTGCTGGGGTGTATGTGAACTGCATTGCCTTCACAGCTCGTCCGATGGAGACGAGCACCGATGCTTCTGTGATTGGCAGTGATGTTCTGACGAGTCGTTGGCCTCCAAACAGACCTAGCAATAGCCGGATCGACATCAGCGTGACGCCGAAAAGATATAGATAAACGACATACACCGGATAGGTCGCTGCAATACGCGTACGAAGCGGCACAAAATTGATGCGGCTGGGCACCTGTGCAAAGTGATAAGGAGCCGTTGTTGGCATCGATGTTGAAATAGTGTCTGCTCGAGAAACTGAGAGGTGCGAAGATGTTTCCAGAAGAGAAGTGTCGGCGGTTGAATTGACGATTATGCCAAACATCGCAAGGAAGGAGAGAAAGATTGTCGCTTGGCCGATTAGCAGTATGACATAGCGTGCATTGGCCGACGGCCTAATAAGGGAAGCAGCTAAACGGACCAAGCACACAACAATAACACTTTGCCAAAGCGAGTGAAGAATCACTTGGGTGAGTACGTGACAAAACTCGGGACTAATAAGCTTGTAGATCATCGAGTACGCTTACTAGAACTCTGGATATCAATAGCTTTGCGAAGATCTGCTAATTCCTCCGGATCAATTTCACCTTCACTTGCTAGAGTTTGAATTGCGGAGCTGACGGAGGAGCCAAACAAATGGCGCGCCCAGTCTTTTAACATTTGAGCAGCTGTGCCGGCTCTAGCAACCTTTGCCGAATAAATCGCTCCCCCTTTATTCTTTCGGGGTTCAGCGGACAATAGCCCTTTTTTGACCATGATGTTCATCAGCGTGGAAACTGTCGAGAACGCAACATGACGGGACTCTGCCAACGAATCTCTTACTTGGCGTACCGTCGAGGGACCCTGGCGCCAAATAATCTGAAGAATTTCTACTTCACCTTGAGTTGGATGTTCTAATCGTGTTCGCACCACAGGGGCCTCGTCCAAAACGTTGTCCCAATTCCTGTCGATCTTTCGGCCGAAGAATACTGCTATGCCTTACCGGTGACCAGTCCAATTTTTGTTGACACGAATAATCTAATTAATTAGATTATTGCGGCTGGGGTCAGAAAGAAGCGTGACTATGGCGTATGTGATATGCGCACCGTGCGTTGGTAAAAAAGACGCGAGCTGTGTTGCCGTATGCCCTACCGACGCTATCCACCCGAGACCTGATGAAGGTGGGTTTCCTGGATCTAGCCAGTTGTACATCGATCCGGCTCGATGTTCAGATTGCGGTAACTGTATGCCGGAATGCCCCGTCGAAGCGATTTTCCCAGCGGGCTCAGTGCCTGCTGAGTGGCAGCAATATATTCAAATAAACGCAGACTATTTTAAGTAATCGCCTTGTTCTCGGGCGATCAGTGCTGTGAGCTCGCGACTGGGGGGGCGAGTTTTATCACTTTGGGAGTCATTATGCCCGCACCGAATTTAATTGTTGTCCCGGCCAGTTCGAAGGTTGAAGAGGCCTTAAATCGCATTAAGGCTAAGTGGGGGCTGGAGAGCGAGCGAGTAATAGACGAACTTCTGGTTTGGTTTGAAAATCAGCCACTGGCCGAACAGAAGGCGATATTAGTTAGGCAGCGTGAGGTCGGTGCGCCAACATTTATTGAAATTCCCCAGGATAAGTAGCTGATTTAGTGCAAGAACTAAACATTGTGCTCAGCTGAAGGTCGATCGTGCCGATCGACTTTCTCATTTCTCTTGAATGCCGCCCGTGTTGCACTTATAAAGCCCCCAAATCAGTTTCTAAACTGTCATTTGTTCTTGGGGGCGAGAACGGCAACGATATGGGGCGTTTACACCGTGTTGCATCTACTCTCACTTTAGTTGCGATTACTGTCAGCAGCAGTGTCTCGATTGCGGCTATTGATTCTCTGAAAACCGTGATCGACCAAACCGAGACAGTCGGCGGCGACGGTCTTTCGTCGGTGCCAATAGCCTCATTTGGATATGACCCTTCCACGAATAGTGTGTACGTTGCTGGGGGGGCGAGCACAGATCAGCAGCTTCGTCGAATTGACAACATCGACTCGACGCAGTCTGTTAACACGCTTATCTTCTCAACTGCGTGGCAAAAGTTTACTAAGGCCGGCGATCTCAACAATGGTGGCGGAGTTCCGAGTCCGGGCGGTCTGTTATTAAATCCTAAGGCGATCTCATCGCTTAGCCTTGCTGCTTATTCGAACATTTGGGTTATGGACAGTGCTTCCGTTGTCACAATAGGCAGCGCAAAACATTCGGAACTTAGCCAACGAATCTACCGATACAATCTCGCGACCGACACAAATGGTAACGCGAACGATGAGTTCTCGTCCATGATGACAATGAAAGCGATGCAGGACGTAGCGGTAACCACCGCCACTGCGACCAATGCTGGTCGTCAGTACGCTTGGTCTGGAGATGGGCAGTCGCTCTACTTTTCCGATGCTTCACCATCGTTTGGAGGTTTGTGGACAATGCCGGCAGCGGGCGGAACGCCGAAGAGACTGTTGGCCACAACTGGATTTTTCGATGTTGCTGCAGAACCGGCGGTTAGCTCAGCTAATGGGATAGACTCAATCTTTATCAGCGGTACGAGTGCTTCAACTGCCGGACATATCGATAGGATCACTTACGATGGTCTAGTGTCAAGCGCTCCGACGACAGTCTTAACTAATTCGAGAATCAACGATTTCCTCGAACTCTCAACTGGCTCTATTAACATTGCTTCAATGGCCACGGACAGTGCTGGTGACCTGTTTTTTAATGATGCGGGTGGTCCTAGACCTGGAATCTATCGTCTCGACTCTCAAGGTCGCTTGTCAAAAGTCGTAAGCTACAAAGAACGGCAGGCCGCGTTCCAAAACGGCCTTGGCACATTGCCTGTTACGACTCTCCGTATGCAGCCGAGATCCGTTACTTATTCCGGCGATCACGGTACATTTGATGTAACTCAAATTCTCTATCAGGAGTCGAGTCCATATAACTTTATAGCTGGCGCCTATGTATTTAAGGCTGGCGACTTCAATCGCGATGACAATGTCGATCAACAAGACATTTCGCTATTTAAGCAAGCCCTCACGCCTAAAGGCGTGGTAGCTTCTACGGACAACTTGAAGTTCGATTTGAACGGAAATGGTGAAGTTAGCTGGAAGGATGTAAAGATACTTCAACAGTTCGATCCGTTTCCTGATGGGGATGTGAACATGGATGGCAGAGTTGATCTGCTAGATATGATGGATTTCGCTCCAAATTGGTTGCTAAGTGGAAAGACCTGGATACAAGGGGATTTTGATGGAAATGGAGTTGTAAATGCCGCTGATCTCGGGATTCTCGCGCGAAATTGGCAGACCGGCGTTACATCGGAACCGAGTTTTGTCGATGCTCTTGAGTTAACTGGATTGGCGAATGTACCCGAGCCAACGAATTTATTCTTCATCGGATTTTCTGTTTGCTGTTGGAGAAGACGAACTCGTCGATCAAGATTGAGAGGGTCGATACTTGCATAAAACTGGTTTATTGCAGGCTCGAAGTGGGATTTCCGGTGGGTTCTCTCTCACCGAACTTGTGATTGTCATTGCAATCATTGCAGTTCTTTTTGCAATTCTTGTTCCTGCAATTGCTAAAGCCCGCGATTCCTCAAATTATGTGGCTTGTAAAAGTAACCTTCGCCAAATTGGTAACGCAATCCAGTCATATTCCAACGATAATCGTGATCACATACCCGATGCCTATTCGCTTGGTGGCGCTTATTTTCGACGTGGGCCAGGTGAGCGTAATCCGACTGATCCGACTTCTGTTCCTGAGATCTATGGTCTCCCAGCGCTTCTCTTACAAGGACACTATCTCACTGCCAGCAATGCGCTATGGATCTGCCCCGCTGCGCCTGAAACAGTGAAAGCATACAAAAACACCTATATTTGGTCTCTCCTATGGGATTCACAGGATGCGCTGACAAGTGTTCACCGCAGCAGGGCAAAGCGAGCAGATGTCTTTCTTGTCTATGACAATTTCACCAACACGCCATATTACACCGGGATTAGGCGCGGCAAGTCGGATCCGAACCCCGTTTTAGCGCCCAGCCAATACGTACTACCTCATTCCTATCAGGTGAAAGTTGAGTACGGCAAATCTAACCCGAATTCACGCCGCGGAGCTATCAACGTCTTATACATTAATGGGAGTATTGGAGTTGCACTTTATGTGACCGATCCAACACGACCCGCCGGAGCGCCAAAAATGATTCCTCTGCACGGCGAATGAAGAAGAGACAGAAGTGAGAATAACTCATTTGTCCATACGCTTAATAATGAGTTTGGCAATATCCGCTTCGAGCTCGTTTGGGTATCGACCAATCATGGCAGATTGAAGCAGCTCGCTTTGAGAAGCAAAAAACTCAACTAAACGAGACATCATGGCAACTTGTGTCATGCCATGACGATCGCTCAGACTCGAAAGCTTTTGCTTGGATGGACCAGTTAATTCAATTCTCATTATAAATCGACGTGCCATTCTGTCTCCGGATAAGGTTTTAACTTGCACGACCTAGATTGGCTCACCAGTGTATATCTTTGCATCTTCGGAGTCTAATTCTCTATCGGATATTTATTGGCTATAAGTCGAATCGTTTCAATCGAACATAAGAATGTCGATTCACAAAGGGACTACACGATAGCGGCAAATGAAACAATGCGGTATCACCTACCTACGCCATCCCGAACCGCCAAATAGTGACATTCAATGTTCAGGTGTCCGTTCCGCGAACCGCAGTTGCGGTTGGCGAGGGCTCTGCAGGTAGCCTTTGAAACTCGCCAGCCACGTGCTCGGCCCGGCGCGGGTGCGGTCGGGCGTGTAGTCGTAGACGACGTACGGGTGATGCTCGTCGCCGATGTA
>DASZXJ010000049.1:0-11858 GCA_035545895.1 Tepidisphaeraceae bacterium
GGCGCGAACTTACCGATTTTGGCAGCGAGTGCTGGAAAATGAGCCACTGGGTGTTGAGCGGAAGTCTGACCAATTTCATCATCGGGCCGGTTTACACCTGGAACATGCGATTCTGGTTGGGAAAGGAGATGGTCGCGATCAATTATGCCGTGACCAATGTACTGCGACTGACCAATCCCCTTACCTCGGTAATCACGTCGCTGATTACTCCGAACGTTGTTCGCACAAAGGAAAGGGCAGGGATGCATCATGCGAAGATGCAGGCATTGCGGTTCGGACTGTTGGGCGCGTTCCTGTTAATGCCCTATCTTGGATTTCTCTTTGTGGCACCCACATTTTCCCTGGCTTTGTTTTATAAATGGACGTCGCATGTATTGTCGTGGTCCGTGTTATTGCAGATCACCGCGATCGGCCAGTTCATTATTTATATAAGCATTGTCAGTGCAGCCTTCCTGAACGCCGTGCAGAAGAGCCGCCTGACATTTCGTGGATTGGTCGTTCAATCGATCCTGACGCTCGCGATCGGCATTCCTCTGACTGCGAAGTTTGGGTTGATTGGTGCCGCAATTGGCGCGATTATTCCAACGGTCGTGGAAATCGGATTGCATTTATACTGGATCAGGCATCTTCGCGACGATGTTGAATCTTCAGTGGTTGTTGATGTGCCAGTGATGGAACCAGCAACCCAGGCATGAACATATTGCTCGCGCACAATTTCTATCAGCAACCCGGCGGCGAGGACCAGGTCTTCGCGGAAGAGGCCAGGCTTCTCGAATCGCATGGCCATCAAGTGACGCGGTTCACGATGGATAACGACGCGATCGACGGCATGGGCCGGATTGGTTTGGCCAGGAAGACGATCTGGAATCGCGAGTCGCAAGCGCCTTTGCGCAAGGCCATCCGGGACAGCCGCGCCCAGGTCGTTCACTTTCACAACACGTTTCCATTGATCTCGCCGGCAGCGTATTACACAGCCCATGAAGAGGGGGCGGCGGTTGTTCAAACGTTGCACAACTATCGCTTGATTTGTCCGGCGGCGACGTTTTATCGGGCAGGCGGGGTTTGCGAGCAATGCCTCGGTCGGGCAATCACCTGGCCGGCCGTGAGGCACGCCTGCTATCGCGACAGCCGCCCCGCAAGCGCTGCCATCACCGCCATGCTGGCATATCACAAGTGGAAAAACACGTGGAGCCGGGAAGTCGATCTTTACATTGCTTTGACCGAATTTGCCGCAAGTAAATTTGTCCAAGGCGGGTTCCAAAAGGACAAAGTACTCGTTAAATCGAATTTCGTCGATCCTGATCCAGGTTTCGGCAGCGGGGATGGAGATTACGCCCTGTTTGTGGGGAGACTGGCACCGGAAAAAGGGGTTGCCCTTATGATCCAGGCTTGGCAGAATCCTAAACTCGGGATTAACCTTAAGATTATTGGTGATGGACCTTTACGAGGGGAAGTTGAAAAAGCGGCAGCCAGCAATCCCCAGGTCCAATATCTAGGGAGGCGCGCTTTATCTGAAGTTTATGGTATGATGGGGTCGGCCCGCTTGCTGGTGTTCCCTTCGCAATGGTACGAGGGCCAACCGAGGACTATTTTGGAGTCATTCGCCAAGGGCACCCCCGTGGTTGCTTGCCGGTTAGGCTCCATGCCCGAATTGATCCAGCCCGGAAGAACCGGGCTGCTCTTTGAGCCGGGTGATGCGTGTGATTTGGCGCAAAAAGTTACGGTGCTTCATTCTGGGCAAATTGAGCAAAATGAAATGCGGAAAAACGCGAGAAAGCAGTTTGAGCAGCACTTCACCGCTGCCCAAAATTACCCGATATTGCTCGGGTGCTATAACCAAGCTCTGGGTCAATTAGGCGGCGCGAGCGGCCAATCGACCCCGACAAGCCAAGATCGGATGCAGACGCCATGAAAGTCGCAGTACTGGCCGGGGGCATGGGCACGCGGTTTGCCGAGGAAACGGACATCAAGCCCAAACCGATGATTGAAATCGGCGGGCGACCGATCCTTTGGCACATTATGCAGCACTACGCCCATTACGGTTACAAGGAATTCGTCATCGGCCTTGGTTACAAGGGCGAATACATCAAAAGATACATGATCGATTACTCGCTCGTGGAGAGCGACGTGACGGTTGATGTCAGCAGCGGCGACATCCTGCGCCACGGCAATCGCCGGCCGGACTGGACCGTCGATCTCGTCGATACTGGCCTGCACACCATGACCGGCGGACGCATCAAACGCCTCAAGCCATATATTGGCGGCTCAACGTTCATGCTCACCTGGGGCGATGGCGTGAGCAACGTCAACCTCAAGGAACTGCTCGCGTTTCACCGTTCTCACGGCAAACTCGCGACCGTGACCGCCGTCCGACCGCCGGCGCGGTTTGGTTGCATGGTCTTCAATGGCGACAGCGTGACCGAGTTTTCGGAAAAGCCCCAAGCCAGCGAAGGCTGGATCAACGGCGCGTTCTTTGTCCTTGAACCCCAGGTTTTCGATTACATCGAAGGCGATCATACGCCCTGGGAAAAAGAACCCATGGAACGCCTGGCGCGCGACGGCCAGTTGATGGCATATCGTCATAATGATTTCTGGCAGTGCATGGACACCATCCGCGACAAGCGACTTCTCGAATCACTTTGGGAATCAGGCAACGCTCCATGGAAGTGTTGGAAATAGTTTTTGTCAGTCAGGTTTTGGAGACAGGGAGAAGCAATGAAGATTTTGGTCACGGGTCATCTCGGATACATCGGAACGGTTCTCACGCCGATGCTTTTGAAGCGCGGGCACCAGGTCGTGGGCATGGATGCGGACTGGTACAACGCCTGCACTTACGGCGACGCGAAGCAAATCGTCGATGTTCCCAACATCAAAAAAGACATTCGTCAGGCCACTGTCTCTGATCTGCGCGGGTTTGACACCGTCATGCACCTGGCGGCGCTGTCGAACGATCCGCTGGGCAATTACAACGCCGATTTGACCGACGAAATCAATCACAAAGCCGCTGTTCGCCTTGGCGAATTGTCCAAGGAAGCCGGTGTGAAGCATTTCATTTTCAGTTCGACCTGCAGCAATTACGGCGTGGCGGGCAACGATTTCATCGATGAGAACGGCACGTTCAATCCGTACACGCCTTACGCCAAAGCCAAGGTCGCAGCCGAATTGAACCTCAAGCCGATGAGCGACAAGAATTTCTCGGTCACGCTGATGCGCAGCGCAACGGCGTTCGGTTATAGCCCGCGCATCCGCTGGGATTTGGTTTTGAACAACCTCACTGCCCACGCAGTGACGACCGGCAAGATTTACATGAAGTCGGACGGTACGCCCTGGCGAGCGATCGTTCATATAGAAGACATCAGCCGTGCGTTTACCGCAGTCGCTGAAGCCAAGCGCGAACTCGTTCACGACAACGCGTTTAACATCGGGCAGACGAAGGAAAATTACCGCGTGAAGGAAATCGCGGAGATCGTTGCCGCCACCGTGCCCAACTGCAGGATTGAATATGCGCCCGGCGCTGGTCCTGACCCGCGCTGCTATCGCGTGAACTGTGACAAGTTGCAGAAGGTCGTGCCCGCATATCAGCCGCAATGGTCCGCTGCCGCGGCTGCCAAACAGGTTTATGAAGCGATCAAGAAGAACGGACTGACGCTGGAAGAATTTGAAGGCGCCAAGTACGCCCGACTGCCGCACATGAAGAAGCGAATCGCTGATGGAGAGATGGATGAGCGTTTTAACTACACCCTCAAAGCCCACCGCGCGGCCTGAGCCAACGATGAATTTCAAACAAAAAGCTGCGAAAACCCCTTGCCGCTCTTGCGGCCATGTGGGACTGGAACCGGTCTTGGATCTTGGCGTGACCGCTTTGGTCGATACGCTCGTGCTGAAAGAGAATCTCGACAAGCACGAGAACAAGTATCCGCTTCAGGTCGGATTCTGCCCCAAATGCGCGCTGATGCAGGTGTGCGACACTGTTCCGCCGGAAGAGGTCTTCCACGGCGACTACACCTATTATGCGAGCTTCTCAACGAGCTGGCTTGAACATTCAAAGAAGAACGTGCTCAAGCAGATCGATCGTTTCAAGCTCAACAACAAGAGCCTCGTGATCGAGCTCGCAAGCAACGATGGATACCTGCTCAAGAACTACGTTGAGAAGGGGATTCCTGTGCTTGGCATCGATCCGGCGAGTGGTCCGGTGAAAGCTGCCGAGAAAATCGGCGTGCCGACGATGCACGCGTTCTTTACGCTCGACCTCGCGAAAAAGCTCGCAGCCGAAGGCAAGAAAGCCGACGTCATTCACGCGAATAACGTAATGGCGCATGTTGCCGACACCAACGGCTTCATCGCGGGCATCGCGACCATTCTCAAGGACACCGGTTCGCTCGTGACCGAATCTCCGTATGTGAAGGACCTGATCGATCACTGCGAATTTGACACGATCTATCACGAACATCTGTGCTACTACGGCGTGACGAGCTTGAAAAATCTTTACGCTCGTCATGGCTTGTACATCAACGATATCGATCTGCTCACGACGCATGGCGGTTCGATTCGGCAATATGTTTCGAAGAAGCCGGGCGAGAGCGAAACCGTCAAGAAGTTGCTGGCCGATGAAGAAAAGCTCGGCATCAACAAGTTTGGACCCTATTACCAGGGCTTTGCCGCACGAGTCGAAGACATCAAGAAAAAGATGCTTGAGATTCTTCACGACCTGAAAAAGCAGGGCAAGAAGGTCGCGGCCTACGGCGCCAGCGCCAAGGGCAGCACCATGCTCAGCTATCTGGGCGCGGGACCCGATTTGATTGAGTTTGTTGTGGACAAGAACGTTCACAAGCACGGCAAATTCATGCCAGGCTTGCACAATCCGATCCATGATGTGACCGCGATTATTGAAAAGAAACCCGATTACCTCGTCCTGCTTGTGTGGAATCTCAAGGACGAAATTCTCAAACAGCAGGATGCCTATCGCAAGACAGGCGGCAAATTTATCGTACCGATTCCGACGCCGGCGATCGTGTAAACAGTCGTGCCAACCTCGATTGATAAAAACTGCGTCTGTCCGAACTGCGCTTCGCGCGGAATGGAAATTCTCTATTCCATCGAAGGCATTCCCGTGCACAGCACGATTAATCTGCCTTCGCGCGAAGAAGCGATGCGTTTTCCAACGGGCAACCTGCGACTTGGTTTTTGTAATCGATGCGGCTTCCTGAGCAACACGGTTTACGATTCGTCCGTTCAGGAATACAGCACGCAATGCGAAGAATCGCAGCATTTCTCAGCGACGTTCAACAAGTTTGCCCATGATCTGGCCAAGCGATGGATCGACCGATACAACCTTCGCGGCAAGACGATTCTGGAAGTCGGCTGTGGCAAGGGCGATTTTCTGGCGCTCATGTGCGAACTGGGCGGCTGTAAGGGGATCGGCATAGATCCGAGCTACCAGGCTTCGCGCACGCCATCGAAAATGGCCGGCCAGTTGCGATTCATCAACGATCTGTACAGCGAAAAATACACGAATATTGAAGCTGACTGTATCATGTGCCGTCACACGCTGGAGCACATCGGCCCGACGCTCGATTTCGTGAAGATGATCCGCCGCGCCATAGGTAATCGCAAAGACATGCTCGTGCTCTTTGAATTGCCCGACGCCACGCGCGTACTCAAAGAAGCCGCGTTCTGGGATGTTTATTACGAACACTGTTCTTATTTCAGTCCTGGATCGCTGGCGCGTGTGTTTCGCGCTGCGGGTTTTGATCTGCTTGAACTGGGTCGCGATTATGGCGATCAATATCTTCTGCTTGCCGGCAAACCGACTGATGCGCCGACCCAACCGAAGCTGGAACTGGAAAACGATCTCGACGAAATGCGGCGGCTCGCGGCTTTTTATAAAAAGGAAGCCGCGGCCACGATCAATGGCTGGCGCGATTTCATTCTGAAAGCCAAGTCGCGCGGACAGAAAACCGTGATCTGGAGCGCGCTGAGCAAGGCCGTTGCATTCCTCACGACGATGAAGGTCGGCGATGCAATCGAATACGGCGTGGACATCAATCCGCAGCGGCAGGGGCGATTCCTTCCCTGCACCGGCCAGCAGATCATGGCACCGGAATTTTTGGCTCAATACAAGCCGGATCACGTGATCCTGATGAATCCGATCTACGTGCCTGAGGTTCAGGCCGATTTGAAAAAGATGGGCGTCAATGCCAGGGTTGTTGCAGTGGGTGCGGACCGTCCCTGGGAATAGGGACGTGTGGCCGCGCTTATGAGACGTTAAAATGTAGCGATTAAGCAAGCATGCCCGCTGGTCGATGTATCAGCGGGCTCTTGTGTTGTGTGTTCGGGAGGTCTGTCATGAAGGTTGTCATCCTAGCCGGCGGAATGGGTACGCGTCTGTCTGAAGAGACAGACCTTAAGCCCAAGCCGATGGTCGAGATCGGCGGCAAGCCGATGCTCTGGCACATCATGCAGCATTACTCCTTCTACGGGTTCAATGAATTTGTCCTGTGTCTGGGCTATCGCGGCGAACAGATCAAACGCTACATGATGGATTACGCCCGCCTCACCAGCGACCTCACGATCAAGCTCCGCAATGGCGATGTCATGCGCCATGGCGACGGGTCTCGCTGCGAATGGACTGTCGAACTTGTCGATACCGGCATGGCCACGCAGACTGGCGGGCGGATCAAGCGCATCCAGAAATACATTGGAAATTCCCCCTTCATGGTGACCTACGGCGACGGTGTGTGTGATGTAAATATCACCGACTTGCTCGCCTTCCATAAAAAGCACGGCAAGATCGGCACGCTGACCGCGGTGCGACCGCCGGCGCGGTTTGGTCATATGCATTTTGAGTCCGACCTGATCACCAAGTTCACCGAAAAAGCACAGGCCGAGGGCGGCTGGATCAACGGCGGATTCTTTATTTTCGAACCCAAGGTCTTTGATTTGATCCAGGGCGATGATACCTGGCTGGAACACGAGCCCCTTGAAACGCTGGCGCAGCAGAGGCAACTGGTTGCCTACAAGCACGAAGGGTTTTGGCAATGCATGGACACCATGCGAGACCGCCGGCTGCTCGAAGATTTGTGGGAAAAAGGCCAGGCCACGTGGAAGGCCGGGTAATCAACGATGTACGATTTTGCAATTGTTGGCGGTGGAATTGTTGGATTGTCGGTCGGCATGGCGCTAACCGAGCGATATCCCGATGCGCGCATCGTTGTCATCGAAAAGGAAAATCACTGGGCCGCTCACCAGACCGGCCACAACAGCGGCGTGATTCACTCGGGCATCTACTACAAACCCGGCAGCTACAAGGCAAAGTTTGCCATCGAAGGCGCGAGGCTTATTCCCGAATTCTGCCAGGAACACGGTATCGATTATGACGTCTGCGGCAAAATCATTGTTGCGACTGAAGAGTGGGAATTGCCGCTTCTGGAGAATCTCTTCACGCGCGGCAACCAGCACGGCTTGCCCATTCGTAAAATCGGCCCTGCTGAAATCAAGGAGATTGAACCGCACTGCGCCGGGTTGGCGGGAATCCAGGTCAAATCGACCGGCATCGCCGATTACAAAAAAGTCTCGGCCACTTACGCAAAGATCATCGAATCACGAGGCGGCGAGTTAAAACTCGGCTGCCGGGTCGATCGGCTCGTGCATATGTCCGACTCGATCATCATCGAAACCACAGGCGGCGATTTCCAGACCAGGTTGCTGGTAAACTGCGCCGGCCTGCATTGCGATCGCGTCGCGATCCTCGACCGCGTCGATCCGCAGGCCAAGATTGTTCCCTTCCGCGGCGAATACTACGAACTGCGCCCGGACAAGCGATACCTCGTCAAGAACCTGATCTATCCGGTTCCCAACCCCGCATTTCCGTTCCTCGGCGTGCATTACACGCGCATGACCGATGGCAACATTCATTGCGGACCCAACGCGGTGCTCGCACTCAAACGCGAAGGATACACCTGGAGCGATGTCTGCATGTATGACATGTGGGATTCGCTTACCTACAAGGGTTTCTGGAATCTGGCGATGAAGCATTTTGCCGATGGAATGAAGGAAGTCTGGCGAAGCTTGAATAAGAAAGCCTTTACCCAGAGCCTTCAACGATTGATCCCCGAAGTTCAGGAAGATGATTTGATTCCTTCCCATGCCGGCGTGCGAGCGCAAGCGCTCATGCCCGATGGAAAAATGGTGGATGATTTTCTGATTGTTCGAGGCGATCGGAGCGTTCATGTGTGCAACGCACCCTCGCCGGCAGCGACGGCATCAATTCCGATCGGAAGGGCGGTCGCTGAGCAATTGCCTCAGCCCGCACGCGTCGCTGTTGCGATGTCTTAAGTGAAATTAATCTGGAGATGTTCAAATGAAAGTGCTCGTGACAGGTACGGATGGTTATATCGGAACGCTGCTTGGCCCTCTTCTGATGGAGCGAGGCCATGAAGTGACCGGCGTCGATACGGGGTTTCATCGCATCGGGTGGTTGTACAACGGCGTGCAGAAGATGCCGATGACCATCACTAAGGACATTCGCAACCTCACCGAACAGGACCTCAAGGGGTTTGATGCGATCGTTCACCTGGCGGAATTGAGCAACGACCCCGTAGGAGAACTCTCACGGCATATCACGTACGACATCAACCACAAAGGCACGATCGCGCTGGCAGAAAAGGCCAAGAAGGTCGGCGCCAAGCGATTCGTCTATTTTTCAAGCTGCAGCGTGTATGGTGCTTCATCCACTCACGCCAGCGATGAGCATGGCAAGACCAATCCGCTGACCGCTTACGCCGAATGCAAATTGCTGGTTGAAAACGATCTGAAGCCGATGGCGGACAGCTCGTTTTCCCCAACCTATCTTCGAAACGCGACAGCCTATGGCGCAAGCCCCCGGCAGCGCTTTGACCTGGTCGTGAATAACCTTTGCGGCCACGCCTGGTGCAGCAAGCTGATTAAGATGGATTCCGATGGCACGCCCTGGCGTCCACTGGTGCATGCACTGGATATCTGTCAGGCGGCTGCGTGCGTGCTGGATGCGCCAAAAGATGTCATTCATAACGAAACGTTCAACGTCGGCGACAACAACGAAAATTATCAGGTGAAAGACGTCGCCAAGATCGTGGCGGACACGTTCCCCGGATGCGAACTGCAAATCGGCACGCGCGGCGACGACAAGCGCGATTACAAGGTCAATTTCGACAAGATCAACACCAAGCTCCCCGGTTTCAAGTGCAAATGGACCGTGGCCAAGGGGGCGCAGCAACTGCTGAAGATTTTCCAGCAGATCGGCATGCCCAAGGATCTGTTCGAATCCAAGAGCCATACCCGTCTCAAGCAAATTCAACACTTGATTGCGACCAAGCAAATTGATAAGGATTTCTTCTGGGTGAACTGATCCGATGATTTATACGCCCACGAAGCTACATGGAGCCGTAATCCTGGAGATCGAACCGATTCGCGATGATCGGGGTTTTTTCTCCTATTTGTTTGATGCAAAGGACGCCGCCGCTCACGGGCTTCGGGTGGGTTTGGCACAGGTGAAGGTGTCGTACAACCATCGCGCCGGCACACTGCGGGGGATGCATTATCAATGTCCTCCATCGGCGGAAATGAAGCTGGTGAGATGCACGCGTGGGGCGATTTTGGATGTGATTGTCGATCTGCGGGAAGATTCTCCAACTTATCTTCAGCATATTTCCGTCGAGCTGACTGCCGACAATCACAAATCTTTGTACGTGCCTCAGATGTTTGCGCATGGTTATCAGACGCTCGTTGACAATACTGAAGTGGTTTACCAGGTTGACGAGTTTTACGCCCCGCAGCACGAGCGCGGGCTGAAATTTGATGATCCGAAATTGGGTATCAAATGGCCATTACCTCCATCGGGGATTTCCCGTCGCGATGAGTCCTGGGCATTGCTCCAGACAGATTGACCAACCTGAATTCGAGAAATTTCAGTGTGGACAATGAAAGTGCCGATGCGGATAATATTGCCCGACTGGCCGGGCAGTAGGGTTGTAGGTTCATGAGGATTCATGTCTACCTGAGAGAATTTCCGCCCACCGGCGACCGTCTGATTTCAGGGATGATTAAAGCAGTTCACGGTCTGGCCGCTGGCTTTGCACATAACGGCGCGCACGTCACCGTGCTTTGCGATGGGCCGCAGTCCAGCGTGTTCGAGTCGCCTGACGGTTACGATATTCGCTGTTTCGCTCACACACGCGCTGAAGGCGGCAACTATTCATCGCTGCCGCGCAGTCTTCAACGATATATCGATCAAAGCGATGATGGGGGCATCTATCTGCTGAACGGAATTTTCAGCCCCTGTGTCTACCAGATGTCGCGCGCGTGTATTCGGAACGGCATTCCCTATATCGTCGCGCCGCACGATCCATATCATCCGTCCATCTTTGGAACCAATCGCCATTTGAAGTGGCCGTATTGGTATTTGCGCGAGCGCCCGATGCTTCGGCAGGCGCGCGCGGTTCAGGTGCTGGATTTCCGACATGCCGAATGGCTGCGTGCGCTCGGCGTGCATACGCCGGTCGTCGAAGTCGTCAACGGCTACGCGCCCGAAGATGTTCAGCCGATGGACATCCTGAACTGGCGAACCGAAGGTCCGCCAAAGCTGATTTATCTCGGACGCATCGATTCGCATAACAAGGGTCTGGATATCCTGCTCGATGCATTCGCGCAGATTACCGATCGCACGGATGCGCAGCTCACCCTGCAAGGCCCGGACTGGGGTGATAAACAGGCGATGATTCGTCGCGCCGAGCGATTGAACCTGACCAGGCGCGTGACCTTCCGCGATCCGGATTTTGCCAGGGAAGCCACACTGATTTCCGCCGACCACGATGTCTTTCTGCTTCCCTCCCGTTTTGAAGGATTTGGCTTGTCTGCCTTGGAAGCGATGCTGGCCGGGCGAGTGGTGATGGTTTCAGATGTTGCCGGCATCGCTCCGCACGTTCGCGCCAGCGGCTGCGGGCTGGTCGTTTCCGCCGACACCATGCATGTGAAGTCCGGATTGCTCGAACTCCTCTCCATGCGTTCCCGCTGGAAGGAAATGGGCCTGGCCGGTCGGGAATATGCGCTGAATCACCTGAAATGGGAACGTATTGCCGCACGCACGATTGATAATTACCGCTCAATGCTGCACCAGCATCCAGCGCCGACCGCAGCCGCCGCTGTCTAAAACGCATAAAGAGGTTTGATTTTCCTTGGCCCCAATTATCGGAGCAGGTCAAAGGCTCAGCTTGATAGAACCGATATTTTGCCCGGGAAATGATATGGGGACGCAGCTGGTATTTGTCTGCTCATCATTATTCCGGTCTCGGAGCATCGCATGTTTGCTGGGACATTGCCAAGAGCATAACGCCAAAATATTGAACCATAAATACAGATGTGTCCTCGAATCTTTGCCATGGCCTAACAACGCCACATTGAACCAACGCTCAAATAAAGCCATGCGATCGCCAGCACCGAGATTATATTGATAATCGTTGCGATCCATGTGCAGTAAAAGGCGACGTGAGGCGAATTGGCATTTGAAACTTTGGACATCGCGACAGTATTAAGCCATACACTAAAAATTAGCGGCACTATGAATCGACAAACGGCTACTTTGTATCGCAACGAATTAGGCAGAGTATCAAGTAATGATTTAGGCCACCATAGATAAATGGCAAATGGGGAACTTATTACACTAACAGCTAGCGCTACAGACGCTAGAGCGGTTTTCAGATGACTGTACACCTATCCTGCGGTAGGGTGAGCCGATCACCTGCTGTTGGAGGTGTGGCATGGAGGGCTTGTCGTTGGATCTTCGGGAGCGGATTTGCACCGCGTGCGATGAACAGACGGAAACG
>DASZXJ010000050.1:0-3125 GCA_035545895.1 Tepidisphaeraceae bacterium
ACGATGCGATCGAACGTCCGCACCTCGGGCAGGCCGAGCACCAGGAGTTTTTGCCACGACATGGACCGCTGCGCCGCAGCGGGGCTCGGATCGAGCGGCTGATTGATGACGATCAGGGAGTAGCCGTGCTTTTGGGCATAGTGTTCCCAGGACTGCCGGGCGTGGGTTTGCCAGAGTTTCTGGTAGCGTTCGCCGACGATGATTGTGACAATTGCCTTGGTCCCCATGATGTGCCTCAATCAATCAATCAAGATGCTGGTCGAACTTTATCGGTGTGATGAATGGTGGTCAAGAAAGCCTTGGCGCTGCCGGGGCCTCAGGGTGCCGCTGAGAATTGATGCTGGAAATCGTTCAAAAGGATTCTGGCTTCCACGCTGAAATGGGATGTATCGGTGGTGAGGCGGATTTCCTCAACCAAGCCAGCCAGTCTGTCGTGATCGACGACCGCATTGGAATCCAGGTTGGCCAGGGCCATTCCCCATTCCGGAAACATGCGCTTGTTGATGTTTTTGCAAAGCAGGCATCGAACTTCGGAATGCCGTCTGTCCTGCCTGATTTTTTCGAACAGCGGGACGATTTGCGACAATTCGCCTTCCAGAATCTGCATCAGGTTATAGCCATGGCAAAGCAGCATGCCCGTGATATTTCGCAAGGCATTGTTGGTCTTGCTGGCTTCAACAATCGAATGGATTTCGTCGATGGTAACGGCCTTGTTTCGTCGGCTGACGTAAATAAGTTGTGCCAGCGCCATGATACTGATTCACCCCGCAGAAGTCGTCTCATTGAACTATCGGCTGGATGAAAGGGCAACTATACGACTTGCCTCGAGCATGTAATACCGATAAACGGTGTCCATATAAACTGCGTAAAAATTGACTGAATTACTGGTAAAAAGAGACCTTTCAGACTCGTGGTCTGGGTCATTTACGCCGTCGCTTGTGGCGGCGCTAAATAATCATCCCAGCGATGTTCCCAGTATGACGAACGACTACTTCTCTTCCTTGACCTGGATGTGCCGATATTCCATTTGCCCACGGTCGGCTTCGAGCGCGATCGGTCCGGTTTCGGGGAGTTTCAGCGCGGCTTCGAGCACTTCACCGTTGCATTCGCAATGGGCAACGTTGTCTTTCACGGTCACGATGATCGTATTCCAATCCTGCGGCTTATAGTTCTTCAGCGCCTTGTAAGGCCCAGCGACCAGATAGTCGCGACACTGAAGCTGGGGCTGGCGAATGAATATCCCGCTGTCAGCGTTCACAGCGGCGCGGAATTCGATTTTCAGCGTGAAATTCTTCGGAAATTTCCGGGTTGTCGAGAGTTTGCGAAGTTGTCGCGGGTCGTGCGGATGGACCGTAAGAATCTCACCATCGGCCGTATATCGCCCATCGCTGGCAGCGGGTTTGCCGTCAAACTTTTCCTCTTTGCCATCTTCGCCGATGTAGCACCAGCCGGTCAGGTCTTTGCCGTTATACAGGCTGACAAAGCTTTCATCGGGTTTCCAATTCTGGGCGCGGGCGGCTTGAACGAGCATCGACGAAAGAATCAGTAAAGGAAGAAGAGCAAGGCGGACCATGGAATCTCCTCGTTGGCTGGGAGGTAATACAAAGGGACCTCCAAATGGTTGAACCATCGCGATTCGACAATCTTCTGTTCGATGCTAGGAATCTTCTCCCCGATGCAGGCATTTCACCGATGCCCCTTAACTACTTCGAGTTTTTGATCAACCATTTGGTCAGTTCGTCCTTGAACTGGGCTTTGACGATGCAGTTGATATGGCCGGCGTCCGCGATTTCAATTACCGGCCAGTCATGTCGAATCCGCTCGAGGGGTTCCACATATAGCCGTTTGCACGGATCTTGATCGCCGATGAGGATTTCGACGGGTAATTGAATGTTCGTCACATCAGTTTGGCTGACCGCGAGTTTTCCAATGCCATGTACACAAGCAGGCGGCGTACGTCCGGCCTCGCGACCGGCGGTTCGTTCAAATGCCGTCTGCTGAATACTTCCGGGTCTCAGCCAGCCCATGCCGCCCAATGTTCCAGAGATCACTCGATCCGGATGCCGGGTCATGAAATTCATGACGATAATTCCACCAAGCGAATACCCGACGATGTGGGCTTTCTGAATTTTCAAATGGTCCATCAACCGGACGATGTCTTCGACCATCGGCTGGCCATACGCGTCTTCCGAAGTCGGCTTGCCAGAATTGCCATGCCCGCGCAGGTCGAGCGCGATCACATGGAAGTGCTCGGCCAGTTGTTTGAATGTGCCCGGCGCCGTCCAGTTCATCTGGGCGCTGGAATAGAGCCCATGAACGAGAATCACCGGCTCCCCCTTGCCGGCTTCGATGTAGGAAATTTTAACGCCAGCCGAGCCAAAGGTTTGATCGGCCATTTGTCCTTTTGCCCTTGGAATGGCACTGAGCGCGAACAGAATGGTTGCAACGATCACTTCGATTTTCATTCTTCACCTGCCAGCCAACTCTAGAACGCGATCGCGGCGAAGTTATTTTTCATAAGGGTGGTTGGGTCAAAACTGCTTTGCAATTGCAACAAATGCACCACCGGTTGCCGCAGACCCTTCGATAACCCATGCTGGCCTATGGAGATGCGGGCGATTGGCTTGACATCATTTTTTTGGTTGTGGCATTTTGTTGCAATTTGTTGCATTTTCAGTTTCCCGTGTCCACCATGCAAGGATCGACACTCGAATACCATCATGCCGAACATTCTACTAACAATCAAGGGAATTCGATACATTTTCCAAATGTGGGCAATGGGTCATTTTGAGATTGGTTCATTTAGTCCCGCCGCTTGCGGCGGGTTTTTGAGCGCCAAACCCGCCGCAAGCGCGGGGCTAAAATGGCGTTGCCAGCTGCCTGAGACGATGGCACGCAGAACACTTTTTCTTAGACTACCAGTCCTTAAAAGGAGGCACTCATGGGTTGGGGCCGTTATTTATTACTCGGGAATCTTGGACAGCAGTTGGATATTCAGGATCGACAGCGTGAAACGGATACGTTGCGACAGCAATTGGATTCTCAATGGTCACGCGATCAAAGCCAGGATCAACAAATCGATCTACTGAAACAGGAGCTTCGTGACCTCAAGCTTTATGTCGCAG
>DASZXJ010000051.1:0-17346 GCA_035545895.1 Tepidisphaeraceae bacterium
CTGGGTCGACGAAATCGCCAGCCTGGAACTGTCCAATGGTCATGCACTGAATTGGCGGGATTACCCGGCTGATCAACTCCTCCAGCCGGGCCCGAACATAACCTCCATCCATGAAGCCCCGCCAATTAATGCAATTTGGGACGTCCTGAAGAAGGATACGCATCCGCCATTGTATCTCCTGATTTTGCGGTATTGGCGCACAATTTTTGGCGACAGTGATTCAGCCGCCCGGTTGCTGTCGGCAATTTGTGCGCTCATTGCGATTTGGCTCCTTTATGACAGCGTGCGCTTGCTCGAAGGACTCGTGCCCGCGCTTTGGGCAGCCGCGATCATGGCGCTGGCAACACCGCAGATTCAATACTCGCAGGAAATCCGCAGCTACATGATGATGGTGATGTGGACTCTGGCAGCAACCAATGCCGCGTTGCGGATCGAACGTCTTAAAATAACGGTGCCCCGCAGCATGGCGCTGGCGTTATCGCTGCTGGGGGGGTTGCTGACGCACTATTACGCTGTTGCAGGCGCGGCAGCAATCGCAATGTACGCGACCATCCATTTGCGTGGCCATCAAAAACGCGCGATGCTGGCGGCAATTGGCGGTGCGATGGTTTTGTTCATCGTCGCGTGCGGCCCGTTGTTATGGTCACAGCGACCCAATTTTCACGACAACATGAACTGGATCGCTGACGTTCGGCAAGGATTACCGGGACGAACGCTGTGGAGAATTCTCTCGTTGCCGTTAACACAATTGATGAGCCCAATGCGGCGAGCGATGCCGCTGGCGCCGGTCTCCGCGGCATTTCTGGTGTTGCCTCTACTGACATTCCGTCGCAAACCGTCACTGATGATCTGGTGGCTGCTTGCAGTCGCTACCATCGCCTTGTCGGCGGCGGCGGATCTGATCAACGGTTCCAGGTCACTGGAATACGTCCGGTACACGCTGGCCGCCGCCCCTGCAATCTTCGCGATTGGGGCAATTACGCTCAGCGATCGTCATGGATGGTTGCGTCATGTCATTCCCGCCACAATGGTCATCGGGTGCCTCATTGGATTAAACGATGCCTATATCCAGCCCTTGAAAGTCGACTATCGCGCCTTCGCCCATGAATTGGATCGTCAAGCCGGGCCGCGCGACATACTGGCCGTGTATTACACTGGCGATGAGGACTGGTATGAGAGAGCAATGTACGCCGGCTTGATGCATTACCTTCCGCAATCAAATCGGCCGTTACTGATCGTCACCAAGCCGGTTGATCAAGCACTGCAACTCCGACTTCATGACGTGCCAAACGTGTGGCTGCTTGGTCAAACGTCCCCACCGGTCGAAAGGTTCTTCCCCGGCGCATTTTCCGATCAAAGTATTGACATGCCGTTTGTCGGCACAGCGGTTACCGTGCGGTGGCCGGTCGCGCCGACGACTGCACGTGCACACGCGCCGGAAACTGCCCCGTGATGCTCACCTTCTGAACCGGCGCTTGAGCATCCTGATTATCAAACAGCAGAAACGTTCCGTTGATCAGCACCAGCATCGGCGAGCTTGATGAATTAAATCCGACACGTACATCAAACGGCTGAAGCACTTTTTTGCGGCCATTCAAAAAAATGCCGGTGATCCCCTCCTCTCGCTCCATGTCCGCGGTCTTATATTGCCACTGGGCATCGCCAAGCGTGTTGCCGGTCACGTCCAGAGGCATCTCCAGATAGAAACTGTTGCCCGCGTAATCGTCCTGGGTTGCCTGCGGCGGATCATCCGTGCTGAGTTGGGCGATGATCTGGTCATCCCGATTGATGAGCAAAACCGATGCAGGCGGAAATTCGTATATTTGCTGATCGATGGAGATCGCCGCAGGCAGCACCGGCATGGTTGTTGGAAGAATGGCGGTTTGCGTGGCGGCAGGTTCAGAGATATTGGTGGTTGGAACGGGATCATTGCGACGTTCGCACGCCGTCAACATCGTCAACCCGAACATGCAAAGAAAAAAGCAACCTATCGACCGCACCACGCCTCCTTGCGAAAAGTGAGTGTAACATAGGGATATGGCCCGTGTCGCCGTCATCGTGCCCGAGGAAACCGACCTGCTCTGCGAGGGGTGCGGCTACAACCTCAACAACCTCCCCACCACCAGCAACTGCCCCGAATGCGGCAAACCGATCGAGCAAAGCATCGGCGCGCATCGACATCTGAGCGCATTTGAAGTTAAGCCTGGAATCGCATCGTTTATTCATACAACGATCGAGCTGCTCTTTCGACCAAAACGGTTCTTCAGAACCATAACAACACGCAATGCGTCGGCCTCGGCCAAACGGTTTGCAACGATTCACAGTCTTATTGCCACGTTGCTTTTTACGTTCGCGGCGCTGGGTCATTTTCTGTGGGTCATGGACATCAGCGGCAATCGAGCAAATGAAGCAAGTTGGAGCGGCCCATTTGCCTTGGCAGCCCTGATTGTGATTGGACTGTCGATCTTTGGATTAAAGCGATTGGCTGCGTGGCTTTCCGCCATCGAGGGTCGATACTGGGGAATGCGATTGCCCTTTCCGGTGGTCATGCGCGGATTGCTGTTTCACACGGCACACTATCTTCCGGTAGGATTGGTCGCCGTGGCGATGGTTTGGGGATATCGGCTGCTGCTGATGTGGCGAGTGTTGAATCACGCGAACGACACGATTTATCTGTACTCTCTGTGCGGCGCCGTGATCGTATCGGCGGTTTATTTGTTCAACACCTACTGGATCGCCATGCGAAGCATGATGTACGCCAATCGGTAATCACTCGGTGCAGAAAAAATCGAAGGTCAAACTCGGCATCCTGGGCATCGTGGCGATCCTGGCGATCGTGGCGGCAGGGATGATGCTGTTCACCGAACAGGGACGGGAAATCCGAAACGACCCCCGTGAATTCGGAAAAAAAATGCGCCAGTGGGTTGAGTTGCATCCACTTGAAGCTCCGTTGGCATATATCGCCGCCTATACGATTGTCGGGGCACTCGCGCTGCCGGTCTGGTGGCTGCCCGTGCTGGCGGGACATGCGTTTGGGCTGGTGGCAGGTATCTTCTGGACGCAGATTGCTTCCACATCGGCAGCCATTGCGGCGGGCACGTTGTCCAGGTTCCTTCTGGCGGATTGGTTTCGAAGACGCATCGAAGCACACACCGTCCGACTTCAGCAACTGGACGAAAAACTGGGTCATAATGGTCTACTCGCGGTATTTGCGGTGAGACTAGCTCACTTTATCCCGGCTGGGGTGAGTAATTACGCGTTTGGCCTGACAACAATCAGCCTGCGAGATATCGCGGTAGGCACGTTTATCGCTGGTCTGCCCAGCACAGCGCTGGAAGTGACAATCGGCGCTGCCCCGCAAATGCTCAGTGACTGGCGATACGTTGCCATTCTGGCGGTATTGAACATTGCCCCGATTGGCGCATTGATCGTTCGCTATATCCGGCCGGATTGGTTCAAATCCATCGGCATCGAGTGATCGGCCAGTGCTTGCATGATTTGATCCATTACATCCGACCAGTCACCGACTTTGGCTTGGCGAAATATTCGCATGGTTGGATACCAGGGGCTGTCAGCCCGGTCGAGAAGCCATCTCCAATCAGGGATCAATGGCAGCAGCAACCACACCGGCCGGCCCATGGCACCGGCGACATGGGTGGCAGCAGTATCGACGGTAATCAACAAATCCAGCTCGTTTAATGCTGCGGCGGTGTCGGCAAAATCACGCAAATCGGACGCAAGATCGGTCACGTTGTGCACGGGTGCGCCCCCGATTTGCAGGCTGAAACATTTCACGCCGGGCAAATTAATCAATGGCTGAAAATTCGTCGGACTGAGACTGCGGTTGCGATTGTTGATGTGTTTCGGATTGCCTTGCCAGACCAGACCGATTTTCCGAATGCCGGCTTCATTGGGCAGGCGAGACTGCCATTGACTGGTTAATTGTTCATCGACGCTCAAATAAGGAACCGTTGCCGGAATGGATTCCAAAGTCGTATTAAAAATCCTGGGCAGCGAGAGCATGGGAACGTGGCAGTCAAATTCGGGCAGTTTTTCGCCTTTGCCGAATACTGCCGACACATCGGGTGCGGATCGCAGCAATTTGACCAATGTTCGCTGGCATTCAACGATGATTTTCCCGCCGCGCTGCGCGACCAGCGGAGCATAACGAATAAACTGGATCGCATCGCCAAAACCCTGCTCGGCATGCAGGAGAATGGTCTGGCCATTCAGTTCGCCGCCATCCCACATGTGTTTGTTAAAGCGACTGGAATCGGCATCGATCAATCTGAGTCGCCACTCATATTCTTCAAACCCGCGAGGCAGATCGCCGGCCAGCAAATGAAGCAGCGAGAGGTTCCAATGCGCCACCGCCATGTCCGGCGCGAGATTGATCGCTTCCTCCAACGCAGTGCGTGCTTCGGCATATTCACCTTTGGCGCGGAGGGCATCGCCGATATTGTTCAATATTTCGGGACGAGAAGCGCCGAAATTGAGTGCCTGCTGAAATGATTCAATGGCCTGGTCGATCTGGCCTCGATCTTTCAGGATATTGCCCAAGTTGATTAGCGCCGCGGGAAACCGCGGATTGAGGTTTAGAGCCCTGCGAACGGAAGTCTCAGCCTGTTCCAGTTGCCGCCGCTCGCGAAGGATGGATGCGAGGTTGCTGTGCGCTTCGGCGATGTTTGGATCAAGCTCGATCGCCTGCCGCTGCGCCTGCTCGGCCATATCGATGCGGTTGAGCGCACGATATACCTGTCCGAGGTTCACGTAAAACGTTGGTTCGTGAGGCTTGTTGCGTATTGCACGCTCGATCAATTCCTGCGCTTCGGTATTTCGGCCGAACTGATGTTCGATCAGGCCGAGCAAATGCAAGGCATCGGGGTTTCGCGGTTGGATCGCGAGCACCTGCCGATAAATCTGCTCCGCCTGCTCAAACCGGCCGTTTTGATGAAGGCGTGTCGCGGCAACCATCGCTCCCAGGATATTCATAAGCGACAAATTAACGTGCGGCTTCAAATCCGCAATCGGAACTATAAAATCCGTTGCCATGGAAGTCGGCTTTGTCTCGGCAGCACAATTTATTGAACATCAGACCGGCCGATTCCACCCCGAGCGGCCGGACCGGATTCGAGCGATCCATCGAGCAGTGCGAATGGCCGGCCTCATCGATTCGCCCGATCCGTTTCCGGAATTTGAAATTGACCTTGGAATTAAAAAACAGGATGCGGTGAAGTTGAAGGAACTTGCGCCCAAGCCTGCGGAACTTCAGCAGATTTTGGCAGTTCATCCGCGAAGCTTGATTGATCTGATCCAGCATCGATGCGCGATGGGCGGCGGCGTGCTCGATCAGGGCGATACGCCTGTATCGCCGGAAAGTTACGAGATCGCCCTGCTGTCGGCCAGCAGCGCGATTCGCGCTTGCGATGCGGTCATGAAGAGTGAAGTAAAACGCGCCTTTTCAGCAGCACGCCCGCCCGGGCATCATGCCGAACCCGATCGGCCGATGGGATTTTGCTTATTTTCCAACATTGCAATTGCCGCGCGATACGCTCAACAGGTATTTAACGTTGAAAAGATTGTGATCGTCGATTTTGACGTTCACCACGGCAACGGCACGCAAGCGGTTTTTGAAGCCGACTCTTCGGTGCTTTTCATTAGCCTGCACCAACACCCGAGCACCTGTTATCCCGGCAGCGGATTTGAATGGGAAATGGGAGTGGGCGCGGGAAAGGGATATACGCTGAATATCCCGCTCGACCCGGGCGGCGGAGATGATGAATATGCCGCCGCATTTGACGGCAAAGTCATTCCCCGAATGGAGCAATTCAAGCCTCAACTCCTGATGATCTCCGCCGGGTTTGACGGGCACGTTGATGACCCGCTGGCGAACATGACCTTGACGGACGATGGTTTTGAAATGATGACTCGAAAGCTGGCGGACGTGGCCAATGCTCACTGCGGCGGCAGGATCGTCAGCGTGCTGGAAGGCGGCTATAACCTGCGTACGCTGGGCCGCAGCGTGGTAAGGCATTTACTGGCGATGGCATGATGATTGTCGATGCACATCTTGATCTGGCTTACAACGTCACGCGCGGGCGCGACCCGCGCATGCCGGCATCGCAGCAGCCCGTGGTGGAAAATGAAATCGCCACGGTCGGTTTGCCTGATCTGAAAGCGGGTCATGTTGGCCTGATTTGCGCGACGATATTTTGCGATCCCGGAAAATATGGCTCGGTCGAGCAGGCGCGCGTTCAGGCATTGGAGCAACTTGACTGGTATCGCTCATGTGTCGAGCAGAAACTTCTGAAAATTGTGCTCACGGCAAACGATTTGCCTTGTGACACGGGCGCCCCGCCCGTGCCTGGCACAATGCATGGGCAAGACGCCCATGTCACAAACATGCCTCTTGCAGCCATCCTTTTGCTGGAAGGTGCTGATCCTTTGCGCTCACCCGAAGATGTCCAGGAGTGGTTCGATGCCGGCCTGCGAATTGTCGGGCTGGCATGGAAAGCAACCCGCTACGCTGGCGGCACGGGCATGCCGGGTCCTCTCACGTCCGAAGGACGGGTTTTGGTGAAGGAACTGGATCGCCTGGGGATTATTCACGATACCTCGCACCTGGCGGAGGAATCGTTCTGGCAACTTATGGAATTAACCAGCGGCCTGGTGATCGCGTCTCATTCAAATTGCCGATCAATCGTCGGCCAGGGCGATCGACATCTAACGGATGATATGATCCGAGCAATCGCCAGCCGCGGCGGCGTCATCGGCATGAATTTTTTCGACAAGTTTCTGCTGCCGACTGCTGAATATGGAAAACGCCGCGCAGCGCTCGCCGACGTCGTGAAGCATATTCAACATATTTGCGATCTGACCGGCAGTGCCAATCACGTCGGCCTGGGAACAGACATGGACGGCGGGCTGGGGCGCGAGCAGATTCCGCAGGAAATCAAGACGATTGCCGACCTGTCTCGCATTGGAGATGCCCTCAGAGCCACTGGTTTCACAGATGATGAAGTTCTGAATATCCTTGGAAATAATTGGAGATCGTATTTTGAGCGATCCCTTGCAACGCCATAAATGGAGCGTGTGATGAATTTGTCTGATCTACGAAACAAATTAACCTCAGTCGGCCAAGGCCATGTTCTTCAGTTCTTTGACCAACTTGGCGAATCCTCGAAACAGAAGCTGATCGGTCAGCTTGAAGCACTCGATCTGAATCGAATTGACGAACTTGTGAAGACGCAGGTGAAGGTGAAGGCCGCCATTTCGCTGCCGCACGACATCAAACCAGTTGATGCATTTCCTCGCCACGCGGATGAAAAGCATCGCCAGCAATATCAGGACGCGCAAAAACGGGGGCATGAACTTCTCAAGCAGGGGAAGATAGCCGCGTTCCTCGTTGCGGGTGGACAGGGAACACGTCTGGGCTACGATGGGCCAAAGGGTGAATATCCAGTTACTCCGGTCAAGAATAAACCGCTGTTCCAGGTCTTTGCTGAACAATTACTGGCGCATTCGCGAGCGGCAGGCCATGCAATTCCGTGGTACATCATGACCAGCGACGCCAACGACGCCGCCACTCGAACATTTTTCAAAAAACACAATTACTTCGGCTACGACTCCGCCAACATCATGTTCTTTCAGCAAGGAATGATGCCCGCATTTTCAATGGATGGGAAAATGCTGCTGGCCGCCAAGGATTCACTGGCCCTCAGCCCCGATGGGCATGGCGGATCTTTTCGCGCATTGGAAACCAGCGGCGCACTGGCGGACATGCAAAAGCGAGGCGTCGAACATCTTTCCTACTTTCAAGTCGATAATCCGCTCGTGCACTGCATCGATCCACTTTTTCTCGGCCTGCATGACTTGGCCGGCAGCGAGATGAGCAGCAAGACCATTCCCAAGGCCGAGCCTCTGGAAAAAGTCGGCAACTTCGTGATCGGCGACGGCAAGCTGCAAGTCATCGAATACAGCGATCTGCCCAAGGAGATGGCTTTGCAGGTGAATGCCGATGGCACGCCTCGATTTAACAGCGGATCGATCGCCATTCACGCAGTACGCGTATCATTTGTCCATCGCCTGAACAGTGGCGGACGACTGAATTTGCCATGGCATCGGGCGGAAAAGAAAGTTCCGTTCGTGGACGCAAGCGGCAAGGAGGTCAAACCCGATTCGCCCAATGCGATCAAGCTTGAGCAATTTGTCTTCGACGCGATTCCGCTGGCCAAGAACGCGATCGTTTACACGACCGACCGAAGCGAGGAATTCTCTCCGGTCAAGAACGCACGGGGAGTCGATTCCCCCGCGACATGCAAGCGAGACCAGATTCGTCGGGCAGCGCGCTGGCTGAGCGGAATTGGAGTGGAAATTCCCGCCAAGGACAATGAGCCGGATGCAACTCTGGAGATATCACCTCTCTTTGCCGCCAATCAGGACCAGCTTGCCCGCAGGAAAGTCAGCGTGAAATCGCCATTGAAAGGACAAACTCTATACATTGAATAGAAAGATGATGATATAATTGGTCGCCAGAGGATCATTATGAGTTCAGCGGTGCTTCGCAATCGCGTCAAAAGAGTCGTCGATGGGCTGCCGGATGACAAACTGCTCACGGTGGCGGACTTCGTCAATTATGTCACCCAACGACCAAATGGCGAACTGGACGATCTTCTCAAGATTGCACGAATGCAGTCGAGAATAAACAAGGCCGAAAAGGATTTTGCGTCCGGTAAAGGCGTCAACTGGCGTCGGGTACGGCGCAATGTTTGAAATTCAATTGTCCTCTGATGCTCAACAGTTCTACCGACGTACAGATTCATCATTGGCAAAACGTATCAACCGCTGCCTGCTTCAGCTTGAGCAAGAACCTCGTCGGCACAACAACATAAAGCGATTGTCAGGCCCATTTGCGGGGCTGCTTCGATTCCGTATTGGTGACTGGCGAATTGTCTATCGGATTGATGACATAAAAAAGCAAGTTCAGGTTCTGTTCATCGCTCATCGCCGAGAGGTATATGAATGATTAAGATCGCTTCGCGTTGATCGACTCCAGAATCTGTGGTAGTTTGCCGATTCGTGTAGGACAGGGAGGTCCTCTGTGCAACTGCATGAACTCATTCGGCAATTCGATCCGTCCATCAGCCTAAAAGACGTAACTGATGTTGCCATCAGTGGTTTACAGGAAGATTCGCGGCTAATTAAGCCCGGCGACTTGTTCATTGCGCGCGGCGGAACGAAAATCGATGGTTCCCAGTTTATTGCCAATGCCGTAGCTCAAGGAGCAGCAGCCGTGGTAACGGCGAAATCGGTTGATGGGCTCGCCGTTCCACAGGTCGTTACTTCGGACCCTTCTGCCCTATCGAGGCTGGCCAATCTGTTTTATGGTGAGCCGTCCAAGGACGTTCGCGTACTGGCAGTAACCGGAACCAACGGCAAGACCACCACGACCTATCTCATTCGCCACATTCTCGCCAAAGCCGGTATTCAATGCGGCGTGGTCGGCACGGTCGAAATTGACGATGGCAAGACCCAGCAAATGGCGGAAATGACCACGCCGGGCGCCATTCAGGTCGCTCAACTATTAGCGGCCATGCGTGATAACGGCTGCAAGGCCTGCGCAATTGAAACATCCAGCCATGCCCTTCACCAGGGACGGGTTGCGGGCGTGCAATTTGCCGCAGCCGGCTTTACCAACCTCACCGGCGACCATCTGGACTATCACCAGACCAAGCAGGACTACGCCGACGCCAAGGCCCGGCTATTTGGACAACTCGCGCCCGAAGCGGCGGCTTGCCTTAATCGCAACAGCGAATGGACCGCGCGAATGATGCGCGACACCAAGGGGCGGATCATCACCTGGGGCATTTCAGACGATGCGGATTATCGGGCGCAGGACCTGGCCATCACTTCCAATGGGTCGCATTTTGTGCTGGTGACGCCGGATGGACAAGCTGAAATCCACATGCCCCTGATTGGAAAATACAACGTCGAAAATGCGTTGTGCGCGGCATCGATGGTTTCAGAAGTGTTTGGCCTGACCGTTCACCAGATCGCCGCTGCAATGACGGATGCTCATGGAGCGCCCGGACGATTGCAGGCCGTCCGTGGCGGTCAACCATTCGCGGTCCTGGTTGATTATGCCCATACCGACGATGCTTTGGAAAACGTGTTAAACGCCCTTCGACCTCTGACCAAAGGAAAACTCCGGGTTTTGTTCGGCTGCGGCGGAGATCGGGATCGCACCAAACGTCCACGAATGGCGGCAACAGCCCAGCGATTGGCGGACGTCATCTACGTCACCAGCGACAACCCAAGGACCGAAAACGCGCAAGCCATCATTGACGAGATTCTTACGGGATTCTCAGCCGATAATGGCAAGACGATCGTCATCGAGCCGGATCGTCATCAAGCCATCGAAAAAATCGTGGGTGATGCCCAGGAAAATGACGTGGTCCTCCTGGCGGGCAAAGGCCATGAGGATTACCAGATCATCGGAAAAACCAAGTTTCATTTCGATGACGTGGAAGAGGCGATGAAGGCGATCAAGGCCAAGGCAAAAATGGGAGTCTGACAAACCGCCTGTTGCGCGATTTTGCATCTTCAAATCGGCGATAGTGGGTTGGCGACACGATGAAGCCGCTGTCCATTCAAGAGATTCGCAAAGCTGTCAATGGCAAGGCAGCCTCGCCCATACCGGCAACCGCGCCGCTGGTCAGCGCGGTCTGCACCGACACGCGCCGAATGGAGTCCGGCTGTCTCTTTGTCGCAATCAACGGCGAAAACTTCAACGCCCACAATTTCCTGCCCGATGCCGCCAAGGGAGGCGCGGTCGCAGCGCTGATCCAGGAACAGCCGCAGCAGAAATTGCCCAATCTGCATCTGATCGAAGTGCCCGACACGCGCGCGGCACTGGGCAAGCTCGCGACACACGTTCGCCTGCAAATGCGTTCCAAAGTCATCGCGGTTGCGGGGAGCAATGGAAAGACGAGCACCAAATATCTGATCGATTCCGTGCTAAGCCCGAAGCTTCGCGGATCGATGTCGCCCAAGAGTTTTAACAATGACATCGGCGTGCCTCTGACCATCTTGCCGGCCGATCCGACGCAGGATTACCTCGTGCTGGAAATCGGAACGAATCATCCCGGCGAAATCAAAGTCCTGACCGATATGGCTCGGCCTGATGTGGCGGTGATTACCAACTGCGGCGCTGAGCATCTGGAGTTTCTGGACGATCTGATGGGCGTGCGACGCGAAAACGCCAGCATTATCACCGGCATGACGCCGAAGGGAATGCTGGTGGTCAATGGCGACGATCCGGAATTGCTGGCAGCCATCTCACCGTTTGCGGGCAAGCGCATCACATTTGGGTTTGAACAGACCAACGATCTGTTTGCCACCGATATTCAGTTTGATACCAACGGCACTCGATTTTTACTGAACGGCCGCCGCGAGGTTTTTGTGCCGATGCTCGGCCGGCACGCGGCATGTAATTCTCTCGCTGCCATCGCAGTCGGCCGAGCGATGCGGTTAAATGAACAGGACATTATTACCGCACTGGCTGAAGCGCACGGTCCGGACATGCGATTGCAAATTCAGGAGGCGGGCCGAGGCGTCACATTGTTGAATGACGCCTATAACGCCAATCCCAATTCAATGCGTGCGGCGCTGGAAACGCTGTCGAATTTGCGTCCTCGCGGCAGGCGGCTGGCGGTGCTCGGAGATATGCGAGAGCTTGGAAAATCAAGCGACCGTTATCATCGCGAAATCGGCGAATTGGTGGCAAAATGCGGATTGGATGCTTTAACATGCGTCGGTCAGCAGGCGGCGTTGATCGCTGAATCCGCCGAGGCCAAAGGCATGGCAGCCTCTTCGATTCATCGCTATGCCGACTCGGCGGCCGCTGCGCGCGAAACGCCGCGACGCCTGCGCGATGGGGACATGATTCTGCTCAAAGCGTCGCGTTCGATTCATCTTGAACTGGTCGCTCAGGCAATTCTCGAAGTGCGTCACGGTTCGGCCCTTCGCAAGGCAGCTTCTTAGCGTTTCACATGATCTACCTGATTGTCAGTCATTTCATGACTTGGCTGGAGGCTCACGGGCTGGGCTTTCTTCGCGTCTTCACGTTTGTCACGTTTCAAACCACGCTCGCCGTCATGTTCAGTTTTTTAATGGTCATTCTGCCCGCGCCGCGGATCATCGCATGGTTGCGCAAGATGAAGATCGGCGACAATCCAAATTTCGATCAGGCCGATATCAACAAGCTCAACGAAGGCAAACGCGGCACGCCCACCATGGGCGGCGTCCTGATCATCGCGGCCATCGCGCTCACCACCCTGCTGATGGCGGATGTCCGAAACTTTTATGTGCAAATGGCGCTGGTTTGCCTCTTATGGCTCGGCGGGGTTGGGGCAGCGGACGACTGGCTCAAACTCACCATTGCACGCCGAGGCGGTAGCCGCCAGGGTCTGACCGGACTCGAAAAACTCCTTTTCCAAATCGGTCTTGGTGTCATTCTTTCGTATTTCACATTTCATTATGGCCGGGAGATCGCGCCGAACCACACGCTCTATTTTCCGTTCTTCAAGGATTTGCAACTGCAACTGTCATTGGGCGCATTTTTGCTGATTGGAACTCTTGTCATTACCGGATCGAGCAATGCGGTCAATCTCACCGACGGCATGGACGGACTGGCCGCTGGAACCATGGCGATTGTTTCGTTTACATTTTTAATTCTCGTGCTGATCGTCGGCACCCTCACGCCTATTTATCCGCGCGGGCTCAATATGCTCCTGCTTCCTTACATTCAAGGCAGCGACCAGTTGGCGATCATCGCCGGCGCGATCGGCGGGGCTTGCCTTGGATTTCTATGGTTTAATTGCAACCCGGCGGCCGTCTTCATGGGCGATACAGGCTCCCTGGCCCTGGGCGGACTCATCGGCTACATCGCCATCGTCATTCGCCAGGAATTGATGCTGTTCATGGTCGGCGGCGTGTTTGTCATCGAAGCCATGTCGGTCATGATCCAGGTCAGCTATTTCAAATACACCCGCCGCAAATATGGCGAGGGCAGGCGTGTGTTTTTAATGTCTCCCCTGCATCACCATTTCCAGAAAAAAGGGTGGACGGAAACGCAGGTGGTCGTGCGATTCTGGCTCGTGGGGGCCATGATGGCCGCCCTGTCACTGGCGACGATCAAGCTTCGCTAGCCAATCCTCTCATGCAACCAGCCGGTCGCGTCCGATAATCTTTTGATATGGATGTGTCTATCTTTCGGTTGCGGCATCGCGACATCCTGATTTTGTGCGTGCTATCACTGCTTTGCCTGGGCGTCGTGATGGTTCAATCGGCCGCCATGAACGTGACCGGCGAAGTCGGCTGGCAATGGACTGAGCGCGGCGCCAAGCATGCAGTATTTGCGGTATTTGCAGTCATCGCTTTCTTTGTCATCGGGCACATCGATTACACTCGTCTGGTCATCAAAAGTGCTCCGGTCAGTCGCCAACCGATCGTCTGGATGCTTTCGGCAGCGGCTTTTGCGTGCCTGATCGTGCTGATTCCGCACATTGGCATTGAAGTGAATTACTCCCGGCGCTGGCTGCCGCTTGGACCGGTGCAGGTGCAACCCTCTGAACTGGCCAAATGGGGCGTGGTCGTCTTTCTCGCATGGTGGCTCACGCAATGCCCGGTGGATTTGGACAGTTTCCACAAGGGATTCATGGTCACGCTCATCCCGGTCGGCCTGATTTGCCTGCTGATCGTCATTCAGGATTTCGGCACAGCCGCCTTGATCGGGCTTTGCGCAGTTACGATGCTCATCGTCGGCAAGATTAAATGGTGGCATCTCGCCATCGTCATCCCCCCCGCTTTGGCGGTTGCGTTCTGGTTTGTTGCACACAAGGAATATCGCTGGCGAAGGATGACGGCCTTCGTGGATCCCTGGGCCGCTCCGCAGGCGGAGGGGTATCATATGATTCAAAGCCTGCTCAGCTTCTCGACCGGCGGCATCACCGGGCGCGGGCTTGGCAACGGCATTCAAAAACTGGGCTATTTGCCCGAAGACACGACAGACTTCATTTTTGCGGTCATATGTGAAGAGCTTGGACTGTTCGGCGCATTGCTGACAGTCGCACTCTATTTGGGAATTCTCTACGTCGCGTGGCAATCAGTGAAACAGAAGCGTGACAGCTTTGGCCGGATGCTCGCGTTTGGAATAGCAGCCATGATCGGTTTGCAGGCGACGATCAACATCGCGGTGGCAACAGTCAGCGTGCCAACCAAGGGTCTTTCGTTGCCGCTGGTCAGTGCAGGCGGCAGCGGTCTGGTAATCACCTGCGCGGCGCTGGGCCTGCTTTACAGCATCACCCGCCATGAACATGCGCCGGAAGGGGAAACAACCGGCCCGCTCCATCCCCACAGCAGTATCGCGGGACAATCGACGTGAGCAATCAACCAACAACGATCTTCCTTGCAGGCGGAGGCACGGGTGGGCATTTATACCCCGGCATTGCCGTCGCCGAGGCGCTGCGGGCTGATAATCCGAACGTGAAATGCGTGTTTCTCTGCACCTCGCGCGAAATCGATCGGACGATCCTCGGCCCAACCGGATTTGAGTTCATCGAACAGCCCATCGTCCCCCCCACGCGATCGGTTGGCGGATTGCTCAAATTCTGGCAAAGCTGGAGGCAGACCAAGGACCAGGTCAAGCAGGCCGTCCGGGAACATCATCCAGCGGCTGTGCTCGGACTTGGCGGATACGCCGCCGGCGTTGCCGTCAAATATGCCGCTCAAAAGAATCTTCCCACCGCAATTCTCAACCCGGATGTCGTTCCGGGCAAAGCCAACCAGTTTTTGCTGAAATCCGTCCGCGCAATGTGCTGTCAATTTGAAGCAACCCGCGCACACGTGGTGCCATCACAGCAACCTAAAATCAAAGTAACCGGCTGCCCGATCCGTGCGGATATCGCCAAACTCCCATCCCGCGAAGAAGCGGTAGGACGCCTTGGCTTAAACCCCAGCCTCCTTACGCTGGTCATCACCGGCGCATCGCAGGGAGCTCTCACGGTCAACCAGGCGGTGCTTGCCTCGGTCAAATCGCTGAACCTGCAGGGCTGGCAAATCCTGCACTTATCGGGCAAAGAGCATGCCCAGGCCGTTCGAACCGGATATCGCGAACTAAATATCCCAGCGGTCGTGGTCGATTTTACACCCGCGATGGCGGACGTATGGGCTGCCACCGATCTGACCGTCTCTCGATCCGGAGCCAGCACCTGCGCGGAATTGACCGCTGCCGGAATTCCCTCGGTTCTGATGCCTTATCCCTATCACAAGGACCAACAGCAAAAGCTAAATGCCAAGGTATTGGTGGATGCCGGGGCCGCCATTTTGCTGGACGATCTGAAGGAAGCGACGCGCAACGCCAACCGTCTTGCACCGATTCTTCAATCGTTGTTGAAAGAGGGTTCGCGGCGCGTGGCGATGTCGCAAGCGGCCCGCTCACTGGGCAAACCGCACGCCGCCCCTTCGGTCGCGGCTGTAATCACGCAGATGATCGAAGATGGCCGATGAAAATGGTGGTTACTGGTTCCCTGTTACTGGTTACTTGAGCACCTTGTTATTTACAAACTACAAGTAACCAGCAACAAATAACCAATAACATTTACTCATTCGTTTGACTCATCGCCTTTGGAATGTACGATGCCTTGGGAATCAAGAAGTTCAGCCCTGCGAAAGCGAATGGAGTCGCGTTCAATTCATCAACCTTCAAGCAAGATGCTTGCCTCGCCCAGCCGGTTTACCGGCCGGCGTGTGCACTTTATTGGCATCGGCGGCTGCGGCATGAGCGGCCTGGCGCGCATGCTGCTCGATAATGGCGCCATCGTCAGCGGTTCTGAACCCAAACCGAACTCAACCACCTTCGAACTCGGCAAACGCGGCGCCACGATCTCCCGCGACCAGGTCGGAACGCTGCTAACGCGGGATGTGGACCTCGTCGTACGAACGGCAGCAGTTAAAGACAACAACGTCGAATTTTGCGCCGCCAAGGGACTGGGCATTCGCACGATCAAATATGCCGAACTCCTCGGCGAAGTCATGGCTGAGCGATTCGGCTTGGCCGTCGCCGGCGCGCATGGCAAATCAACCACAACCGCCATGATTGCCTTTGCCCTGCTCAAATGCGGCGCCGATCCAAGCTTCGTGGTCGGCGGCACGGTTCCGCAGCTTGGCGGTGGCAGCCGATCGGGAGCCAGCGACTTTTTCGTGGCCGAAGCCTGTGAATTTGACCGCAGCTTTCATTCGCTACACCCCCAGGTGGCAATCATCACCAACATCGATAAGGAGCATCTGGATTGCTACAAGGACATCGATGATATCGTCGATTCTTTCCGGCAATTTGCCCATCTCGTGCCGGAAGATGGCTTGATCATTTCCAGCGGAAAAGATCCGTATGTCATCAAAGCCCTGGGCGGAATTACCGTGCCGATGGAGTTTTGCGCCCTTGAGGAAGGATTCAGTTGGAGCACCCGGGCAACCGGGATCGAAAATGGCTGCCATTGCGGAGATATTTATTATCGTGGCAATCTGGTCTCCAAATTGAAACTGAGCGTCGCCGGCGAACACAATTTATTGAATGCGACCATGGCGATCGCAGCCTGCCATGCGTGCGGAATCGATCCGCAAAATGCCACCAACGCCATTGCAAGCTTCACCGGAGTCGATCGCCGAATGACCGAAGTCGGCCGGGTCAACGGCGCGGTCATCGTCGATGATTATGGGCATCACCCGACTGAAATCCGGGCAACGTTAAAGGCACTGCGCGAAAAATATCAGCCCCGACGCCTTTTGTGTGTGTTTCAGCCACATCAGCACAGCCGGACACGGTTTTTGCTTGAGGATTTCGCGTCCAGTTTCATTCATGCGGATGAAACCATCGTCCCGGATATTTACTTCGTGCGCGACAGTGAATCCGAACGTCATCGCGTCAGCGCGCAGGACCTGGTCAACCGAATCAACGATGCAGGCCAAAAAGCCAGGCATTTATCGCAGCTTGACGCAATCGTCGAATATTTGAAAAAAGAAATCGCTTCCGGAGATTTGGTTGTAACCATGGGGGCGGGCAATGTATGGGAAGTGGGACGGGATTTAATTGGATAATTCCGGATTTTGGGTTTGCGAAATTCAATGTAAGTTCCAAAATCCTTAATGAAACGTATGTCCACTCTGAAAATAGCCAACGTCAGCCCTTTCACCGGTTTGGAGCCGATTGTGACCGAGCACGAACCGCTCGCGCCGCACACATGGTTCGGCATCGGAGGGCCGTCTCGTTGGTACGTCCGTCCTCGCAAT
>DASZXJ010000052.1:0-34387 GCA_035545895.1 Tepidisphaeraceae bacterium
CTCGACGATCCAGTTTGCATCCGCGGGAGCCGTCTCCAAAACCCAGCTTCGAAAGTTGCCCTTGAGCACATTGAGTTCGCACAAGCCCCAGCGGTCGTCAATCATCCAAAAACGTTCGTCTTGCTGATAAATCTCGACCAGCTCATTGGGGCCGTTCAGGCGCACCGCGGAGTTGGAAAGGTATCGCAACACTTCGTGCTGTTGATACGGTCGAATTGCTCCATGAATTGGGGCAACGCCCGCTTCAAATGATTCGACGCCAAACTCGCCCAGCGCATCGCTCAAAGGCGCAAGCAATCCGCGGGATTCGCAGGCCAGGTCAACGCCAAGTCCATGAAGGAGAAGGCGCATGTGATTCAACGAGTCGTTCAAAGCAATACTCCCGGGGCCGTCGGATCGGCTGTTGAGAATATCGGGAAATGGTTGAAGGGAACTGGAATGGAGGATCGTCGAAGAGAAGGGTCAGCTTTTCAGATCGCTTTCGCCAACCAGCACGAAGCCTTTACGTATCAGTACCTGGGCAGCCATGGTGGGGTCGTCCACATACAGCACCAGCGAAGGCCTGCGTGGACGAACCAGGAGAGGATACGCGTAATGGATATTGATCTCGGCCGATAAAAGCGCGGTGCAGATCGCCAGCAGGGGTTTGCCGTGGTCCTTTGGCATTTCAACGATCAATACTTCCGTTTCGCTGAAGGAGAACTCGGCCTCTTTGAGGGCCACTTTTCCCTGGGAAGGATCGGAACAAATGACGCGCACCAGCGCAGAATCAGCGGACTCTTCAATGCTCAGGCCAAGGATAGAACCCACCTGTTCTTCAAGCAGGCGAACGAGCGCGCTCAATCGGCCCACGCGATTTTCAAGGAAAATCGTGAACTGCGGGACGCGTGTGCGTTCAAACCCCGCGCCGTCCTCGGTTTGCGGAGGAAGAATTTCTTCCATCGATAAGACTCTAGCCAAACAACGCCCGGATTCCCACGAAAAAGCGATGTTTTGACAGGGCAGGCTTATTATAGGACAAGCCAAGTGATGACTGGCAAGGATTTGATCCAGCTCGGTTTTTCGCCCGGGCCCGCGGTTGGCGCAGTGGAACTGCTCCCGGCAGGCATCGATGAAGTGCCCGGGGCATATAAAGATATCCATTCGGTCATGGCTGCACAGGCGGACTTGGTGGAGGTCATCGCCCGCTTTGATCCGAAAATCGTGCGAATGGCGGACGCCGGCGAAAAGCCCGAAGATTGAAAGGCGGGTGATTCCTCGATCCATTCATTCGCGAACAAACGCCACCCACCAATCCTTGTCCCGAGGCACCTTGGTGAGATAGGTCCATCCTTGCGGCGGCGCGATGAGGCTTGCATCCTGGCGCTGCAACATGACGATCACCTGGGGCAGGCCATTCCTTCGAATGCGCGCTAAAGTGCGGGGCATGTGAGTCGGCCGATTCAGGTAGATCGCCAGGTCCGTGGGAATTCGCTTGGTCTCGGTGAGGTCCCACGCCTCGGCAGTTGGATACTGTTCCCAAATGACCTGCGCCAGCGGCAGCATCTCACTGACACCATTGCCGGAAAGCGATCGCCTGGCGCCCCAGACGTAAATGGCCAGCGACAGCAGCATGACCGCCCCGCTGCCGATGATCGCAACCTGCCGATCTTTCCAGCTCAATAATATGAAAACCGCAACGACCATTGCCATGACGACCGTGACGCTTATTCCAAAGGCAGTTGAATACCAAGGCTGTCCATCGACACGAACCATGTTAAACACGCCAAGTGCGCCCATGATCGGATACCCGATCGCCATGGCAAGAATCACGCCCCAGTGAATGGTCAGCAGATATCGCCCCGCGTTTCGAATCGCTTCGGCAGCGAGAATCCCGGCAGGTATCGCAAATGGATAAAGATATCGAGGCTTGCGGTCGCGAAAGAAACTCATGATGAGCAATGGCAACACAAACAGCGTCGCAGCATACATCAGCCTCAGCGCGCGGTCGCGCCGTTTCGGGTCCAAAAGCCGCCAATCGAAAACCATGCGCCCCACCTGCCACAATCCGACCAGTATGAGCGGCAACCACGGAAGAAAATGCGGCAGCTCGATGATGTACTGATACCAGTGCGCGCTGGCCACTTCGGATGGATCGGCACGCATGACTTCGAGCATCCAGACCAGCCATGAATTGGCATTGTGTGAAGCAACGTATGCAAACCACGTAAGTCCAATGGCTGCAAAGAGGATCAGCCCGATCAAACTGCCGATGGAAATGGCAATCCAGTTGATCCTGGCACCCGCATTTTTCGGGCTGGCCAAATATTTTCGACCGATGGCAAATACCGTGACAGGAACCACCGTCATCAGCAGGCCCACCGGGCCCTTGCTCATGAACGCCAGGCCCAGCGCTGCGCCAGTGCCGATCAACCCCAGCCAGATGCGTCGTTCGAAAACCATTTTTGCCAAACAGAGGTTGGCGACCGTCACCCAAAGACCGAGGTGCACGTCGGTGGTGGCCCATCGCGCCTGCTGGCTGAAGGTCAACATGGTTCCAGCGATGATGGCGCCGCCGGCGCCCGCGAATGGGCCGAGCAGAGTCCATCCCAGTTCACACGCGAACGCCAGCGTCAGGCAAGCCGCCGCCAGCGCCGGCCACCGCACCTGCCATGCCAGTCGCACCCACGCATCCTTTCGAATATTCGGATCGGGATTGGACATGTCCCGAACTGTTTGGGGCTGGACTGAGGAGGCGGTGATCCACGCGTTGAGCGGAGGCTTGCGGATGCGCGCGTCTCCCATGAGCGTGGGCACGAGCCACGGGCCGCCTCGGCGCATTTCCAGAGCGGTTTCGATATTCAGGTTTTCAATCCCGTCGCTGAATTCCATCCAGCGGAGTTCGGGCGCCATCGCCATGAAGAAGACCAGCGCGATGCCCATCGCCCACGATATTCGAGGCCGGATTGAATCGGCTGCGCCCGGATTTCCTGCTACTCCGCCCATCGATGACATATTCCCGATTCATTTGTTTGAATGCAACGCGACAGACGATCGGCTGTTTTCAAGGTTGTGCCGGTCGAGGACATTGCCAGATCGAGGATCATCGGTCATGCTATCGCGAACAATGAACCAATCACTCGCGCGCCTGGTCGCCGCCTTGGCTTTTGCTGGTCTGTTCGCTGCCGGTTGTGCTTCATCGAATTCTCCGATGAAGGCCATGTCTCGCACGTCGGCGGACTTGTTTCCCGCAGCCACTCCAGAAGCCACCGCGATCGTCCGCGAAAAGGTCTTCCCCGCGGTCGTACGAATTGATGTAGCGCAGGAAATATACAGCGAAGGCAAGCGCAATCTCCGCCGGGGAATCGGTTCGGGCGTCATCATCGACGACCAGGGCCATATTCTGACCAATTTCCACGTCGCCGGCCGGGCAGCGGAGCTTTATGTCACCCTCGCCAACAAGGAGCGTGTAGCCGCCAAGTTGATCGGCGACGATCACTGGACCGACGTCGCTGTCATCCAGCTTGATATTGATGAGATCAAGCGACGGCACATCGGCTTTTCATATGCTGAGCTGGGCAATAGCGATTCCCTAATCATCGGCCAGGATGTCATCGCCATCGGCACGCCGTTCGGTCTGACTCGCACCATGACGCTCGGCATCGTCTCCAACAACGAACGCACGTTTTACCCGGAACAGGAAACCATTGACGATTACGAAACCGGCGAATTCAATAACTGGATTCAGATGGACACCCCCATCGCCCCCGGCAACAGCGGCGGACCGCTCGTCGATATGCTCGGCAAGGTCGTCGGCATCAACACCCGGGGCATCCGGGGGCAGCAACTGAACTTCGCGATTCCCATCAACACCGTAAAGGAAGTCGTCGCGGAGATTCTCCGTACGTCAGCCGATGGCAAGAAGGGACATGTCGATCGTGCGGACCTTGGCGTCGATCTCAAGCCGCTACAGGACCTGGAATCGTTCTACGAAATCGACATCAACAAGGGCGTGCTGATCAACAGCGTCGAGCGCGGCTCCCCCGCCATGGCTGCGGGTTTGAAAGCGCAGGACATCCTGCTCGACATCAACGGCAAACCGATCAATGTGCGTTTCCCCGAGGAAGTAGCGCCCGCCCAGAAGCAGATTGCTTCGCTGCCGGTTGGACAGGAGATCAACCTCACCGTTCATCGCGGCAAGGAGACGATCAATCTGAAGACCAAGCTGGTCAAGCTTGAAGGCGCGGTGGGCGAGGAAAGCGAATTCAAAACCTGGGGGTTGAGCGTGCGCGACGTCACGCGCAAGTATGCCAATGAAGCACAGTTGGATGATGACACCGGCGTGATGGTCACCACGCTCAGCCCCGGCTATCCTGCCGCCAAGGGTGAGCTTCGATCCGGCGATGTCATTCGCTCGGTCAATCAAAAGCCTGTGACCGATCTGGACGAGTTCAAGAAATTGTACGATGAGGCCGTCCAGAACAAGCAGTCTCAGATTCTGCTTGAGGTTCAACGTGGCCGGGGCCGACGCTCCGCCGTGCTCAATGTCACGTACTGATTTATTCCCGCATTCGACGGAGATTTCATGCGTCAAATGATTGCCATGATTGTCGTTGTCCTTGCCGTTCTCGCGCCGCTGAGCCGCGCTGCGGTGGACCCCAGGACCGCCCGCGAGTTGTATGACCGCGTCACCCCTTCCATCGTTGTCGTTCAATACACATGGGACGGCGAAAGAGGACGGCAGGAACTCAACACCAGCGGCATCGTCGTCAGCGAAGACGGCCTGGTGATGATTTCGATGGCAGCCACTCCCCCGCAGATGCCCGATGAGCAGATGAAGGACTTCAAGATCATCATCCCCGGCGATGATGAGACCGAAGTCACCGCACAGTTCGTCGGCCGTGATGAGCGCACGGGCATGTCCTTCGTTAAATCGACTGAATCGCGAAAGTGGACGGCTCTGAAATTCGATGATGTTGCGGTCCAGGTCGGCGATGTCGTGATGTCGGTGGGATTACTTCCCAAAGATGCCGGATATAAAACGTTCCTGGACGAATCGACGGTGGCTGCGAACCTTCGTGGACCGGTGCCGCAGACCATGGTCGGCGGGGATGGAATCGGTTCGGTTGGCGCCCCGGTCTTCAATGCCGATGGACAGGCCATCGGGTTCGTGCATTACCAGGGCGGAACATCGCAATTCCTCAACAACCAACGGACCTCGGGCACCGCCAATAATCCCAAGTTGTTCGTGCCAGTCAGAGATTTTCAGATCAGCCTCAGCAACCCGCCGGTCGCGGGCACACCGATGAAGATTCCGCATATCGGTGTGTCGCAGCTCGCCGGTTTGAAAAAGGAAGTCGCCACCTATTTCGGTTTGAAAGGCCAGCCTGCGGTGCAGATTGGCGACGTGATTCCCGGATTTCCCGCTGCCAAAGCCGGGCTGAAGCGAAACGACATCATCGTCACGTTAAACGGCCAGGCGTTGGAACGCGGCGACGAGCCGGATGAAACCCCCGCCATCATGACCCGGAAAATTCAGCGCATGAAGCCCGGCGACATCGTTACATTCTCCGTCATCAGCGCAAAAGATGAACCATTGCGTGAAGTTAAAGTCACCCTCGAAGAACGTCCGCCCGGCGTCAATCGCGCCAAGCGATTCTTCGCGGAAGATCTCGGATTCACATCGCGCGATCTGGTTTTCGTCGATACCTACAGCCGCCGCTTGCCTGCCGATACCAGGGGGGTCGTCGTCGATCTGATCCGTCCCAACAGTTCCGCACAATCGGGCAAGCTCCAGCCCGAAGACCTGATTGTCAAACTCAACCAAACCTCCATCGAAGACGTCGAACAGTTCAAGAGCCAGTACGAAACCTTCCGCAAGGATCATCCGCACGAAGCCGTTGTTTTGGAGGTTTTGCGAGGGGTCAGCACCCAGGTCGTGCGTATCGAGCCGCCCCAATAAAGCGGTAAATCCAGATGGTGAGGGTAATGGGTCAGTTTGAGATGGGTTCATTTAGCCCCGCCGCAAGCGGCGGGGCTAAAATGGCGTCGCTTGTAAATAAACCGACCCAGTACCGTGCTGGGTGACCCCTTGCAAACTCAGCCCCCAGCGCTAAAATTGCCCGCTCGTTTGCTGCCGGGCAGGTAGCTCAGTTGGTAGAGCAATGGACTGAAAACGCTGCCGACGAGTTATCAGGCGTCCTCAAGCGTCATTTCCAATTAGCATCATCGCCGAAAACACCGAATTATTGAGGGTGTGCGTTGTCATGCGTTCGCATGGTTTGGCAAGCATTGCCGCCGTGCTTACGCCTAAGACACGCCTAATTCGGAGTCGGACGATGCCCGCCAAGAAAATTACGCCTAATTCTGCGGTGGAGAAAAACTCCATTGCTCAGCCAATGGACTTTTCGGTTACGGCTAGTGCCACAGCGACGGCGGATGTTACGCCTAATCTCCCGCTGCCAACATTCGAGTTCACACAGGATGCCCTGCGGCGGCTTTTCCAGCGGCCCGGCGAAGCTCAAAGCTCATGGTTTGATGCCAAGGTCAAGGGCTTGCGGATCGTCGTGGGAGCGAAGGGCAAGACGTTCTACTTTGAGCATCGCGTCGCGGGCATCGGGCGACGAAAACCGAAGATCGGGCGATTTGCCCCCGAACCCGGCTCGCCCGGCTGGACGGTCGAAAAAGCCCGCAAGCGTTCGCGTGAGTTGGAAGTGATGATGGATCGTGGCGACGATCCGACGCTCATTGTTGAACCGGAAACCATGCCCGAATCGTCTGGCAACGGCGACGGCACATTTGATCGGGACAAATTCAGCGTGAAAAACGCACTGGATTTTCTTGCACAGTGGTTTGAGACAAACGACAAGTCGGACAAGACCATCAAGAAATTGCAGTCAGACACGAACACGGTGAAGCCGATTTGGAAACGCCCGCTGTTGTCTCTGACAAAACTTGAGTGCCACAAGCTGCACAAGCACATCCGGGACAAGGTGCGTGGCAAGGCGAACGCCGATGCGTTGGCGGGCGAGTACGGCCATTTCATCGGAAACTACGCGGCTAACTCAGCACTCACACACCTTCAACTAGCATTCAATAAGTGCCAATACTGGCTTGAGGAAAAAGGCTTCCCACAAGATGCGTTGAACCCGATTCGCAAGGGCTTCCCGTGGTATCCCGAACGCTCAAACCGCGACAGGATCAAGATGGGCGGCAAGCCACATGAAAAGAATCAACTGCCAGAATGGTGGGACGAAACAGAACGGACATTGAACGCGGTCGAAAAGATGATTTGGCGGCTGTCTTTGTTCACGGGCTTCCGCAACCGTGACTGCTGCAAAATTCGCTGGGATGAAATTAAGAACATCGACGATGACACAACCGCCACGATGTTCCGGCCCGAACCCAAGGGCGGCAAACACCGTGCGTTTCATGTACCGCTCAGTACGGCGGCACTGGCGATTCTCCGCGAGCGTCGCGAAGCCCAAGACAAAGCCGCCGAAAAGAATCCTACAATGCGAAAGTGTCCTTGGGTTTTCCCAACGTACAGCAAGGCGGGAATGCTCACGCGTGTTGAAGTCGTTGACAATCAAGAGACGGTCAACGGCAAAAAGACTCCCAACAAGATTTTGGGCAAGCATCACAATCTACGGCGTACCTTTGAAACGGCCCTGAAACATTCGGGCGTTGAAAAGCAGGACAGACAAGCGTTGATGAACCACAAGTACGCCGTCAAAAGTTCAGACGTGCATGACGGGTATGATGAACCGGACACGGAATTCGTTCGGTCTAAGACACAAGCGGCGGCGGACTTCATCATGCAACGCGGTGGGCTTTCGATTGATGAACATGGCAAGCTGGTTCGGAAGGTAGATACACAACCGCCGCAACCGTTGCGGATTGCGAGCTAAGTCATCCGACATTCGACGCCCAAAGCACACCGCTCGGCATTCCAGCCGGGCGGTTTGCGTTAATGAAGTTTATCGACTTGCACAATTCAACTCGACTCGTATCATCCCTTTCACTCTTGGGCGGCAGTTTGCCCGCGATGATCCTTCATCGCGTAGGGAAGTCGGTGAGAATCCGACGCGGACGCGCCGCTGTAATGGACGTTGTATCGCCCGGTCAAAAACCACTGTCCACAATGGACGGGAAGGTGATCGGGAGAATGTCCTAAGCCAGAAGACCGGCCCCGGAGTTGTGTCCGACACGTCGTGTGCCGGACTACCGATTTCGTCCTCGCGTATCGGGACGGGCCGGGTCTGGCTTTCAAAATTCATTCGTCCATGCGGTGCGGGCTTGCGTTCCCTCATTCGCACGGCGACAGCTTTTGACGCTGGCCCTTGCTCTTGCCCCGTGCTTGTCGTGAACAGGCACGTCGTGAGGTCAAGGGTTTTCTTTTTCGGCCCCGCGAATGGGCCGGGCGGTGCTTCACGCCCGCAGGAAAGGAATGACTCACATGAGTCACAGTGTTTTCAGGCACGCAAGATGCGTGGGATTGACCGGACGCGAGTTGACCAACGGTGCATGGGACGGTTGGAGCTACGATAACTTCGTTGACGGCGGCGAACCGGGTGAACCCGTCCCGGCAACAGTGCCGGAACCCGCTTCACTTGCCGGATTGTCGATCATCGGTGCGGGATTCGTGCTACGCCGTCGCCGACGCACGCTTGCAATCGCTCCGCTGTTTGCTGGCGTGGCGTTCGTAGTTGCGAATGGAACATCCGCACAGGCGGCATACATCTACAATCCAAACGACTTTGCAACCCAAGTTGTGAGTTCAACCGGCTTCCCGGCCAACCCTTCGGCGTCACAATACTACAGTTCGCCCGATGCGGTTCTTGGGCGTCCGGCGTTGAAGTTCAAAGACATTTTCGGGGCCGATCCGAATGCGTTCCATCGCGTCAAGCTCATCGAACCGGCATACGCGACGGGGTTGAGCGGTGAACGTCTCATCACGACATTCAACGCGGGGCAATCCGTCACGGTGAAGATGGGCCGCACGGTCAACAACGATCCGAACAACGCATTCGGGATTGATTTGATCGTGTATGGCAATTCGTTCTTTGTCGCGGGCGGCGGCGGATTCGTCGGCGACAACACCAACTTGAACACGACAACGGTTGGCGGCGTGTTCGCGGAGAATGTCCGCGTTTCTGTCAGCCCGGACAACGTGAGTTGGTACAGCTATCCGCAGGACGCGACGCACACCGGCGACGGCTACTACCCAACCAATTCATATCTGTGGAATCGCAACGCGGCGGCGTGGACAGACGATGAAGCCGATCCGACAAAGCCGGTTGATCCGTCGATTGCTCCGACGCTTTCGGGCAAAACGTCTGCCGACGTACTCGACTTGTACAACGGTGCGGCGGGCGGCACGGGATTTGACCTTGCCGATTCCGGCTTTTCGTTCATCAACTACGTTCGGTTCGATGGTTTGACTGGCTACAGCGGCGGTGAAATCGACGCGGTAGCAGCGGTGAACCCCGTTCCCGAACCGGCGACACTCGCCACGCTTGGCATCGGTGCATTGGCACTCATGCGGCGTCGGCGTCGCTAGACTCATTCAACGTCCGGCGTGGGAAACCGCGCCGGACGTTTTCTTGCATGGAAGCTCCGATGAAATCGACACGCAACAATACCGGCTTCACGCTCATCGAATTGCTTGTGGTCATCGGCATCATTGCCATTCTCATCGGGATTCTGTTGCCGGTATTGGGCCGTGCCAGGGATTCGGCGAAGCGTGTGCAGTGCCTAAGCAATCTGCGGCAGATGGTCATTGCGGCGAATATGTACGTCAACGACAACAAAGGCTACTACCCGGTTGCGTACTGGTATGTGTGGGACGGAACCAAGTCGTATTCGTTCGCGTGGGATTTGACCACCATCACCGAACCGGGCAAGCCCAACCAAGTGATTCCCGGTTTGCTTTGGCAGGGGCAAGGCACGGAGAAGATTCAGCAATGCCCGTCGTTTGAAGGTGCGGCGAATTGGTTGACCGATCCGTACACCGGCTACAACTACAACACCAGCTACATCGGCCACGGTCAGTTTGAAACGGTACAGGAACCGGCGAAAGCAACAGCGGTTCGACGGCCAGCGGAAACGGCATTGTTTGGCGATGGTGAATGGGCATCGGGTGCAAACAAATTCATGCGTGCGCCGTGGCCGAATCCGACAGACGAATCATTCGCCGGGCGTTGGGCCGGGACGCAAGGCTTTCGGCATCGCGGTTACACGAACGTCGCGTATTGCGACGGCCACGCTGAATCATTGAAGGATTGCTTCACTGACAATGCAGACGGTGCGGCGAACGTCGCGAAGGGAACGGGCTTCATTTCAAAAGACAACAGCTTGTACGATCTTCAATGAGTGATGCAAAGGAACAACCACGCCCGCCCGTCGAAGGTCTTGACTACTACATCGAAGATGGACGGTGGGTGTTCACCGCAGAGTATCACCGGCGACGCGGCTATTGTTGTCAGTCGGGGTGTCGTCACTGCCCATATGGTGAACGGGAGAAACGACCAGAGGATTCGGATGATTCCTAACGTCCGCGATTCTGGCGGGCCGATCCTTCGGACGTGCTACGGGTCGGGGTGAGTGCTGATCGTCGCTTGGCGTGCGACTGGCGAGGATGATTTTCGGCGTCACCCGCGTTTTCGGCGTTCAATCTCTGCGTCGATGCCCGCGATGATCTTATCTTGTCGGCGACGCTCCGCGACGCGGGCGGCTTCATCCGCCGCTTGTTGCTCGGCTTCACGTTGGGCGTCCGCCCCCTTCGATGCGAAGGCGGTTCAAGTGACTTGCTGACAGACCTAGAAACTCTGCGGCTTGTTTGACCATCAACGATTCGTCATCGTTGATTTCGGCAGACGATTGCCCGGTGTCGGGCGGGAAAGAAATGGAACGCATCGCGTACCAACCTTTCGGTTAGCACGCATCGCGTAACTGATTGCGTGTGGTGATTTGCTCGGCAATTCCCGGCCCGTAACAACTGCTGGTCAGACAACCGGGGCGGCTATCCTTGTTCCCTTTTTAAGCAACTGTCAGTTGCCGCATCATCAGGCTAAGCCGTTACACTTCCAAGCGAAGAATTTTTTGTTCGAGCGAAATACATCGCATCCCGCACAAGACGGAATGCGAAGTTCTTCGCTCGGACTTACCATTATTATACGCACGAAAGACACAGAAAGTCAAGTAACCACTAACTCCGCCTAGACCGTGTTTCGCCCCGTGTGACGCGACACGATTAGGCGTAAGCTAGGCGTAAGAGTGCCGCCGCACTTCACTCCGCTGCGAACATCGGTTATCATGCCGCTCGTCGTGAAAAGGTGCGTTCGTGCGGATGATGCTGGATACGCCTAATACACGCCTAATGACGATGGACGAACAGTGGATTGCTGTAAGTCCTTACCGGGCAGGTAGCTCAGTTGGTAGAGCAATGGACTGAAAATCCATGTGTCGCCGGTTCAATCCCGGCCCTGCCCATTAACTCAAGTACTTCAGAAACGGGCCAAAAATCGCCGATTTTTTAAGTTTTTCTGATTCTTATAGATTATTTCGCCCTCTATCCCCTTCCCATACATTCCCCGAAAATGAACGGTGGTTCATTGTAGCCTTGATTTGCAGACCATCTTCGATGAGTGAGTTGGATTCGTACATGAAAGTTGAGAACGTCGTGTATGCGCCGACGAATCCAACCGCGATTGCGAGCCGCATCGTGTCCGACACGGCCCGGTTGCCGATGACCGCAAGAAACCAGCCGAGAAACAAACTCCCCGTGATATTGATGATGAACGTGCCCACGGGGAAACCCGTGCCGAACAATCTCCCGGAGACTGTGGCAACAAACAGACGCAACACCGCTCCCAGTGCTCACCGGCCACGGCAAGGCCCACTTGAACACGCGCGAAAGACTGTGAGCCAACTCTGCAAACAGCACGCTTGCCAAGCCGAACGCTATCGACGCGATTGCGACCTTGCCGAGCAACAGCCAACTGATTTGCGGTACGACTGCCACAAGTCCAAGATTCGCAAACGATGCAACGTGGTAATGAGTGTGACCGATGCCCCACGCGGTTGTTGTGGCATCGCCAACAATGCCGCCGATGAGACACGGCACAAGGGCGTCGTAACTCATTCGTCCAATTGCCAACACTTCAACCGCGAAGATTGCTCCCGTGAGCGGAGTGCCGAACACCGCTCCGAAGCCAGCGGCAACGCCAACCATAAGCAGAGTGCGAACGTCGTGAGCGGGCAGCTTGAGCCACCGGCAAACCGTGCTGGCGATACTGCCGCCCATTTGCACCGCTGTTCCCTCACGTCCGGCAGATCCACCGAATAGATGAGTGACAACCGTGCCGATCAGTACGAGCGGAGCCATTCGTCCCGGCACGCCGCCGTCGGGTTCGTGGATTTGTTCAACGATGAGATTGTTGCCTCCCTCGACGGAACGTCCGAGCGAGTGATACAGCAAACCGATGCCAACCCCCGCCAGCGGCAACCAAAACAGCAACGACGGATGATCCCATCGCGTGCGTGTCGCCACATCCAATCCCCAAAGAAACAGCGCGACGGCAGACCCGATCAATGCGCCAACGGGTGACGCAATCAGTATCCACTTGATGAAGTAGCGGGCGAGCGAAACATGCTCACGTGGATTCCAACGGAACGGCATTGCATCTCCGATGCTGGCGTCGGCGGGAATCATCCAAGCTTTTGGCGGGGACTCCCACGAACGGTTGTTCGTAGGAGTTATCAGCACGACAAGGGGTGTCGGCGGTTGTGGCGAACTCCATCGCCGTCAATCTACATCGAAAAGTGTAAGAATCATGGCGGGGTTGTCAACGCCAACTAAACCGTCACTTGGCATTGCTCTGTAAAATAGAACATGCCTTACTGCTGGGCGAAAAACCAATGTGGCAACCTCCGAAAAGCACGTTCGATATGCCCTGTCGATCCGGTGGTTGCGGGTTCGAGTCCCGTCGCGCTCGTTGCCGTAAGTCATTTCCTTAAAATGGTTTGTGTAAATTCAATTGGTCCGACAACGCGGCACGATAGAGGGCAATGGCTTGAAGAACTCTTTAATTCTGACGATCAGAAAGGGCTTGGAAGTAAGCATCGAGCGCGTCTTTGAATGCGGGCGGCTCGGGCTCTGTGGCGGCGTTCTCAAGATAGGTGTTCCACGAGCGTTCGAGATCGTTGGCGTCGCCTGGATCGGTGTTTGCCAGCGTTTGCGGGAGTGATAATCCGAAGTTTTCGCCGACGAGCCGCGCACGGAAGAGACGTTCGATCGGATCATCCCAGGTCGATTGAAAATCGAGCGCGCTCGTTTGCCGGCCAGGTCGAGTTGAAGGGCGCGTTGCAGCAGGCAGTCGCTGGGCAAACCACTTCGCGACAATGGCCGGATCGCGCTCGATAAGCTGCTGGCGCGCATCCCGAAGCGATTGCTGCGACGCCGACGCCGCCAGTCGCACTTCGGGCGCGCACCGACGAATCTCAGCCAGATCGCGCTTTTGTACGGCGTTGCGCAGGTTGGTCAGCGATGCGATCAATTGCTGATCGATGGGAATCGCCGCGATATACCCTTCCGTTCCAGCCCGCCGAAGTTCGCGAGCCATCGCAATCGCCTGGGCGGGGTCCAACGATTCCGATGACGCAACGAGCGAGCGAATGCTTTCCTCATTCAGCGTGCGCATGGCTTCCACGGCGCTTTGCGCGACCGGTTGGCCCTCGGGAGCGCCAGACTCGGATTCGTGGATTGCTTCGTCCAATCGACTGCGAGATTGTGCGCAGGCATCGGCGGCTTGCTCGACAGCGGCAAGTCGCTGAGGCAGCTCGGCCAGATATTGCTGCCATCGACGGACAATTTCGAATGCCGCATCACGCGAAGCATTCTTAGTATCAATGGGCGGTTTTGATGCTTCCTGCTTATCCAACACAACCCTTCCTTGCGCGAGCGCATTCAGTTCTCCGGCAAAGCCGACGAGCGACTCTCTCGCTGTTGCAATGGCCACCTGCGATGAACGCGCATCGCGCTTCAAAAGCACTCCAACGGCAGTGGAAATCTCATTCAGCGACTGCGATGTCAATCGCGCCGAATTGGCGGGCGATGCCGCCAGACGAACCGCGCGCGAAGAAAGTTCCAAGTCCCGCGCATATACAATGTCACCATCCGCGCGCAAGGCCTCGCATTGGGCGGCCACCGATAATCGCTGCGGCACTGCCGTTAAGTCCTTGCCCGCAGAAGCAAGCCACTGCGCAACGACCGGAGCGAAATCAATGGGCAACGCGGCTTGCTCGAACTTTCGAGCGGAATCCACTCGCGACTGAAGTTGTGCATCGAGATCGAGCGCCCGCGGCTCGAGTCCAAGCTGAAGCAGGTGAGTATCGAGTTCCTCTCGCAATCGATTGGAATCCGGCGAATCAGTCAATACGGTCGCCGTCAACGCTCGTCTTTGGGCGAGAATCAATTCTCCTTCAATTCCGCGACACAGAAGATCGATCGATTGTTCAACATCAGCGGCTCGCATCTGGATTGGAGCCAACCGCTTTTGCAGGACATCGGCGGATTCCTCAATGCCGCGCGAATAGGCCTGCTCCAGAGCGGTCGCCTGTAACTGGGCGGAATCGGCAAGTCCAGCGATTGCTCGCGAGATATCCTCACGATTCGAGTCAATGCCTGCTCGAATCAGGGTTCGAACCAGAACGGCGGACGCTTCGGATGCCAAGGCGGTCTTTGCAAGCGACCGCTGACGTACAACGATGGGATCACCTTCCGCATGAGGTTCCAGAATTTGACGAGCCAGGTCTACGTTGGAATGCGCCGTCGCCGCGAGGCGCGACGCTTCGCGCAGATCAAAAACTCGCCGGTTCCAATCAACATCAACTAATTCAGAAGTCACGAGAAATTGCACGGGCGATGCAACAGTGGATTGACCGGCGAGATCCTTGGCAACGAGACTGACATCGACAATCTGCCCTGGCTTGGCGTTCAGGGTCGGTAGATCGAGTTTGAATTCGCCTGTCGCTTGTCGAAGGTCGGACATCAACAGCGCATGTTGGTCAACCGTCTTGTCCTGGATATCGAATTTCGCTTCGAGCGTTGACATGCCGTAGTCGTCGCTTGCCTGATAGCTGATCCATGCGGATTGCTCGAAGCCAAGAAGGGAAAAGCCGGGAGATGTGAGCAATCGAACAATGGGGGGATTGTCATGGATGCTGTGAATCCGCAGGCTGTCAAGACTGCCGCCTCGAACGCCGCGCTCGCTGATCATTTCAACACTGATGTTCACATCTTCGGTGAGGGTGAATTCGAACGTCCGAGTTTGGGGGTCCACTCTTTTTCGTGCAACCTGTCGTTGCCCATTGATAACGAACCACGCCGAACGAACTGGCTCTGTGGCAACAACGGTTAACCGGACGGTGGTTCCGGCGGGCGCTTCAAGCACACCCTGGGCTCGATTGATAGTCAACTGCGATTTGGCAACGTAACCAGGATAAGTGAATCGTACCTTGATTTCGCGCGGGATTGGAGGCTGCTGCACGCGGATGTGATATGGACCGGCCGTTGCATCGCCGGCTCGAATTTCGTAAGTCACGTCGCGATTCAGCGCAGCCAGAGATCTCGTCCATGTTCCGTCGGGGTTCGGTGCCATTCCATTGGAAACCCAGTCCTGGCCATCGGTCATGGTCCTGAGAACGACATTGTCGCCCATCGGCAATTTTACGCGCGCCTGAATGGTTACCGAGTTGCCCTGCGAGACCTCCATATTGCCGCTCACCATCAATATGCGTGTTGTCGTCGCCGGCGCGATCGGAGAAATCGGATCAAGCTGGCGAGCAATCAGGCGCGGAAAATCAAATGAGGGCAACAGTGCGAGCGATGACATTGCAATGAGTTCAACGAAGACCGCAATCCACGCTCGAATTGACGGCCTCCATTGAACGAGTTTCGCGGGGTCATGGACCTTCAACTTCAGTTCCAGTTCTTTACGCATCTCAACGATCAGTTGTTGCGATGCGTTGACAGTGGCGGCACTCATTTGGGAAACAACCGTGGACAATATCCCGTCAAATCCGGGTTCTCGCTGCTCAACTTGTCTTGCAGCCAATTGCCAGTCGATCTGCCGCCGGAAGATTGCCCGCAACGGACGAATGTGCATCACCACGACCAGGGCCATCAGCAATGCCAGCAGGAATTCACGCGTCAGGTTCGACAGATTGACGAACCGATCCACCACCGCCCATGCGGTCATCCAGAGCATTGACAGGGCCAATGTCAGCGCCAGCGCGCGGAGGATTGCGGCCATTCGCCTGCGATGGACAAATCGAAGTATTGCCTTCCTGATGTTCGAGGGCAGTGGGTCCATGTCACACCAATCCTGCCCTTTTACGAAGCGACCATTCCAACCCGAGGCATGCGAGCACAAACGCGAAGAGGTACGGACTATCCCACAAGGTTCGCTCGGCAAATCGGGGTTCCTGCCCTTTCACTTTAATCAGCCGTTCAACCAAAGCGTCGATATTATCCAGTCCGAAAACGTCGTTGCGCGATCCGGTGGCCTGGATCAGCGGAACATCGCTCCCTGCGAGGTCTCGCATCTCACGTTCAAAAGTCGATTCAACGCGAATCGGAAGCGACAAGCTGTGCGAGGCATTGTCCCAAACGAGTCGAAGTTCATCACTTCCTGCCTGAAGATCGGAAAGCACGAAATCAAAACGGCCGGCATTTTGAGACTGAGGCGGGATTTCCTGAACTCCGGCAGGATCGCCTTCGCGCCAAATCTGGAGGATTGCCGGAACCGTGGCGTCGGATGGCATCCGTGTGCGAACGTGCAAGGGTGTTCCAGGCTCAAGTTCCAGCTTATCAGCGTCCAAAGCATATTGGCCGCTGGTTACGGAATATGGAGGCTGGACCATGTACTGGATGAAATGTCGCCAGAATTCGGAAGGCAGGCGCACAGCGGCATCGCGCCATCGCCACATCTCATCGACTCCAAGAAAGTATGCTCTTCCCGGACCGATTGAAAGCTCGCTCAGGATCGGCTGAGTTGATTCACGTTCAACGAGCAGGGACCGTGCACCGGCCCGAAGCGGAGGCAATGAAAGGAATCGAAACATCGCCGGCAGCTCGTCCCATGAAACAGGATATTCTCCCCAATTGCTCTGCCATGGCGGATACTGAATTGCTTCTGCAGCGGGGACCATGTGGAACACGGGTTCCTGTCCCGGCCAGCTCCGCAGTGAAGGCATTGACTCAGGTCGCCAAGGCACAAGCCCCCCGCCGGTCGGATGAGATGCATAGCCAGCCGCAATGGCCGGCTGACCCGTGGCGATGAGCACACTGCCGCCCCTTTGCCGCAGCAACTGGTTCAACGCATCCCACTGCCGTGCATTCAAGCCGGCAGCGGGCAATTCACTGAGGATCACCAAATCCTGACCAAGGATTTGGTCCGCCGAGGCGGTTGTTCGCCCATCAACGGAAACAGGGGCCATGAGCACGTATTCGGGCTTGTCTAGGAACAGTTGTTTGAAGAACTGACTGCTTGGATTGTCCGCACTACTCAACAATGCTACATGTAGCGGATCAGCAATGACCTTGATCAGTTTGTGAGCCTGGTTGTTATCCGATGTGATTTCGCCTTCAAGCGGCGAGACATTTAGGGTTATTTCCTGAATGCCGGGACGATTCGCGGTCAATGAAAATTGAGCGAAACCTGAATTGCCGCTGATTGTTACAGGTTTGGAAAGATATTGCTCGCCTGACTCAACAACCACTTGCGCCACTTGGCCGTCGAACCGAACAGCTTGGACTTCAACCCGAATCTGAATTGTCTCGCCAAGAAATGCGGTGGTCGGCAACGCAACTGTCCCTAATGAAAGATCTCGCTGTCCCGGGGCGGCCATATTGATCGCGTAGGTTGGAATATCCGAAAGCGGAGGCGTATCGATTGCCCGGCCTGCAATGTTCCCGCCATCAGACAATATCACGATGGCGCCGATGGGTTGTCCCGTCATGCGCTGGCGCAAGTCGCCAAGCACCACGGGCAGGTCACTTCCAGTGCCTTCAGCCGGTATTTGCTCGATCGGAGTTGAAATCGGCACCAGCGATTGATCGAACCCAAATACCCGGATCCGTCGTTCGCCCGCCAATCGATTGATCAGACCCGATTTTGCAATCAATGCCTGACGTGCAAGATTGATGCGGGGTTCGAGCGCGATGTCGCGACAAATATTGCGAACTTCGGCGTTTTGCGAGTACAGCTGGGCGTCACTGACTGATTGCATTTCTTCAATGCGTTCGAGCACCTGCGAAATGCGAGCCGGGGCAACGTCGCTATCGATTTGCAATGTCAAACCGGCGAGCGCCTCCGGGGAAACTTTCACGGCGGCGGCAACTCGGGATTTCATTTCGCTGCTTGCGTCGCGCAATCGCGCATCAGCTGCTTCAATGCCTCGACCGGCAAGGCGTGCATATTCCAACTCTGCTTTCGATCGCCCGATTTCCTCGGCAATTTCTCGAAGATCATCGATCTGGGTTCGAAGATCACTCAAAGACGAGGGCCGAACGGATTCCGAGATCAATCCCAACGACGCCGCAAGCTTGACCAGTTGTGCGGGTGATCGTCCTTTATCGACCACGCTCATGCTTTTGGATTGATCGATCAAAACCACAACGATGCCGCGCTGCTCATCGCGGATCGGGGTCAAGATCACTGGCCTTAAAATTGACACGACCAAAACGGCCAGTGCCGTCATTCGCAAAACCGGAAGCCAGTAAAAGTTGCTTTGCCCACGATATATCAGCAGGACACCCGCCAGCAACGCCGCCAGCGTTATCGCAACCAGCCAAATCCACTGCGGGCTTTGCCATTGAATGCGCCAAATCATTCGAGCGCCTCTTCAAATGATTTACTCCAAACTCTGGACAATGCCATTTCGATCACCGCAAGGAGCAATACCACTCCCAGCAGCCACAGCCAAAGCTCGCGACGTCGGCGCACCGCGGCCATCCGGGCTGCGATGGATTGGGAATCCGAATCGATCCGCTCAAATCCCATGGATTTCTGATTTGTAATCCATTGCTCGGCAGTGAGATTCTTCAAATCCGACTCATCGCGCAATGTTCGCACTTGAAATGGAATATCGCGCTGGCCGCCCGCGGTACGAACCGAAACCTGGTAGCGACCCGGCGGCAGAGGATTGGAAAATCGGGCTTCATATCCATCTCCGACCCGAATCAGATTGATCGGCGCGGAAAAAACGGGTGATCCCGAACCTGCGATCGTTCCCTGCAGGCCGATCGCATTGTCGATCATGGCGTTAATCGGTTCGCCCGGCCAAAGATTCCGGTCAGGATATATCGTCGAACACATGTATCTGGCGATCGATTGCATCGTCGATAAGAAAAATCCGGACATCGGCAGCGCACTCCAGTTCGCATTGAGAGGCAACGTGAAAAGCAACACCTTGCCTCTGCCGTAAGTTTGCTCGATCAAAAACGGCGAGCCGGACGCAAAACGCCCAAGAACATGCGAATTGGTTTGAATTGCACCAGTTGGAAAATACCGCGCCACCGCGATTCGGGGAACGGGTTCTTCTCGGGCATTCAAGTAGTGAAACACTGGATGCGATAAATCCAAACCCAGGAGCCAGGTTGACTGCGAGCCATCACCCGCCACCGGCGTCTCCATTTCTGCCGGCGAAAGTCCCGTCGCATCTCTCCACAACAGCGAATTGAAATCATCGACGCGTGTCAGGTTTCCGGGAGAAATGATCAATCCGCCTCCGCCATACGCAAATTGTTCAAGCTGTCGAACCTGATCCGAAGTCAATTGGGGAATGTTTGCAAGAATGACAATGTGCCAGCGATCACGATTCAGTGTCGGCCAGGCATCCATCCCGACGACTTGAACGTTGGCCAGATCAGCGCCTCGACGTTCCGATGCTGAAAAAGGCGCCAGCGCCAACCGGATAAAATCCGCCGAATTCTGCGGCTGAAACTCCGACGGTGGAGAATCGTCGCCGCTGACAACGAGAATTCCGATGGGATCAATCACCTCAATTGCCGCGTTCGCGAAATCATCGCTGGCTATTCCAGACTTGACGATTCGTGCCGTTATTGTTTTTGGTCCGGACGATGCAAAGACGATTGGACAGTGAACCGCTTTAAGCTCGGCGGAATCAAGATTGGTGACTGTTGCGTATAACTCACGATTGTCCTCCAGAATCGCCAAGCGCAGGTTCGCAACAGGTATCGTATCGTAGTTTCGAACATTCACTTCGACATCGGCGGCAATGTCCCTCACGACCGGCGTATTAACAATCCGCACCGATTCGACGGAAACATTGGAAGTTTGTTCGCCTCCGATTGGGATGACGGTCAATCCGGGCATCCGGCCGTTTGAATCGGCAGCCATCGACTGCCATGCCTTGGTGTCCAATCCGGCGGGTCGCCAGTTAGAAGCTTGTTGATCGGTGATGACGACAATATGTTTGATTGGCGCGCGAGACCGGCGCAATTCTGTCGCTGCCGATATCAGCGCAGCATTGATATCCGCGCGGCCCGAAACCGTTTGAATGCCTTCAATTCGCGTCGCAATGGATTGGAGATCCGTGGTAATCGGGTGCGGCGAATTGCCGGTATCCGGCATTTGGATCAAAGCGGCTTCATCCCCACGCTTGAGATTGCTGATCACGTTCAATGCCGCCTTGATGGCTGCCTGCAGTCGTGTTGGACCGCTTTCCGACAACTCCATGCTTGCGGAATGGTCAACCAGGATCATTGTGCAGGCCGGACTATCCTGCGAAACGCCCGCCGGCCCCACGACCGGTCTGGCCATCGCAACGGCGAGCGCCGTGACCATCGCCATTCGAATGACAAGAAGGAAGTATTCCTTAACTTTTGAGATGCGCGATCGCGAACCATCGGAGCCATAAAGAAACAACATGGCTCCCCATCGCACATTCCGATACCGAGCACGATTCAGCAGGTGCAGCAGCAGCGGAAGCAGCGCTCCTGCCAGGCCAGCCAGCATTGTCACGTTCAAAAACATGACTTATCCTCGCTGCAATCGTCGTGTCAAAAACCAGACCAGCGCGCTGTCCAGGGGCAGGTCGGTCGTCAATTGTGCGAATTCGACTCCCAGGGTCCGGCAGGCGACTTTTAATTGCTCCTGATGCCGCTTGAAATTGCGCAAATAACTGTTTCTTAATAGCACCGCATCGATCAGGCTCGAACGCTCTCCTTCAAGCCCATTGAACCGAAAGAACCCTCGAAAGGGAAACTGAATTTCGTCGGGGTCAAGTACCTGCATCACGATGACTTCATGCCGTTCATAGCGAAGCCTGGCCAGGCCTTCCCGAATCCGCGGAATGGGAGCGAACAAATCTGAAACCAATATGACCAGCGAGCGGCGTTCAAGACGGTCCGCCAATCCATGCATCGCTGCCGCGGGATCCGAATAGCCGGCAGGTCTGCCGTTCTCCAGCAATTCGATGATGCGTGACAACTGTATTCGGTACGATTGCGGCTTTAACCATTGTTCGATCCCGTTGCCGAACATGGCCAGTCCCACGCTTTCGGCCTGCGCCAGCATGAGATAGGCAAGCGCCGCGGTTGCCCGCGCGCCATATTCGTATTTGGAACCCAATCGGCTGCCATAGGACAATGAACCGCTGCGATCCATCAGGATCGCCGCTCGAAGATTGGTTTCCTCCTGAAATTCGCGAATGTAATGCCGGTCGGTCCGGGCGAGCACCCGCCAGTCGATCCGTCGAGGCTCATCGCCGGCCACGTAACTTCTGTGTTGCCGAAATTCGACGCTCGCGCCTTTCAATTGGCTTCGATGAAGTCCGCCCGCCGTTCCCTCAACAATTCGCCGCGCGGTCAGCGAAAGCTTGTTCAATCGTTGAATGAGGTTCGGATCGAGATATCGCGCCGCTGAACTCATTTGCGCAAGCTCCCCGTTAATCGCGAACCAGCCACAGAACCCCAAAGAAAATAGCCACGCCACAAAGAGCAACCACGATGCTCCACATATACGCGATCAGCCTTGCCCGACGCTCCATCGGATCGGAATCTGTCGAAGCCGCATCGTCATCCGCTCCTGCAACTTTTAATTGAAGAAGCAATTGATCCATTGATCGCGCATCCTGAGCGGCATCAGACCAAAGTAACGGACTGATATGAGTCAGACAGACTCGGCCTCGCTGGTCGATGATGACATTGCGCGAGTGAAGAGCCCCGTGAACAATTCCCTGCGCGTGCAGCGACGCAACCGCACGCGTCAACTCCCTTGCCACGCGCTCCCGCTCTTGCTGTGTATGGGGTTGCGCCAGAAATTCCTCGAGCGACTTGCCCGGCACGAATTCCCATAGCAGGAACAAACCGCCATCGTCGCCTTCCACGCCATGAAAGTTCGCGGCACCTGCAACCGGCAATTCGCGAATTCGCTGTAATCGTTCGATGATGCTGGGATGCAACTGTCCATCTAACAGGCAATCTTCGCCCAGCGGCTTTCGAATCAATCGATTCATAACAAGCGCTCATCAGGATCGCGAGGTACAAGCGTCATAATCTTGGCGATGATTTGTTCGACGGTGATGCCTTCCGCATCGGCGTTGAAATTCGGAATAATGCGGTGGCGCAGCACCGGTGCCGCAACGGCTTCGATGTCTTCGATGGTCGCGTGGAGCCTGCCCTTCATCAATGCGCGGGCTTTGGCGGCAATAACCATGAATTGTCCGGCGCGCGGTCCTGCGCCCCAGCTCAACCATTGCCTGACAAAATCGCTGGCATTGGCATCGTTGGGACGAGTCGCCCGCACGATCGCCAATGCAAATTCATAAACTTCCTGGCTTACCGGCACCTGTCGCACGACTGCTTGAAGCCGGCGAATTTGTTCGGCAGTCAAAACGCGCTGAACCAGTCCGCTGGAATCGTTTGTCGTTCGCTTGAGAACTTCAAGCTCCTCATCCCTGTTCGGATAATCAACCAAAACCATGAACATGAACCGATCGAGCTGGGCTTCGGGAAGCGGATAAGTCCCCTCCTGCTCAATCGGATTTTGCGTTGCCAGCACAAAAAACGGATCAGGCAGTTCCAGCGTCTGCGAGCCAACCGTGACTTGTCGTTCCTGCATGGCTTGAAGCAATGCAGATTGCGTCTTTGGCGGGGTGCGATTGATCTCGTCGGCAAGAATCAGATTGGCGAAAATCGGCCCTTTCTGAAACTCAAACCTTCTACGTCCGGATTGCGGATCCTCCTGCAAAATATCCGTGCCCGTAATATCCGATGGCATCAAATCCGGGGTGAACTGAATGCGCCGAAACGACAAATCCATCGCATCGGCAAGTGTTGAGATGAGCATCGTCTTGGCCAGGCCGGGAACGCCCTGCATCAGGCAATTGCTTCGCGAAAAAATGGAGATCAGTACCTCTTCAATCACGCGATGCTGGCCGACAATGACTTTTCCAAGTTCAGCCTGAAGTTGCCGGCAAGCGCTGGCGAGGAAGCGGGCGGCTTCGAGGTCGTCAGCGGGTTGAGCAAGTTCCACGCTCACGGCGCCCTCATATTCACCTGGACGCTTGAAAACGCGATTTCCTCATCGGTGACATCGCCACTCTTTCGCAGAAGCCGGATGCCAACGTATCGCGGCTTGTCGTCTGCAAGCAAATGGGCCCCGGTCCAAAAACGCCTTTTGCCAATGTCCACGAAAGCTTGATCGTGGTCGATCGTTAGTCGAACAACCATGTTATTTCGACTTTCCAGCGAATTTGTGCTTTGGGTTTCGATTCTTCCAGTCGGCAACACCACCTGAGATTCATTGTTTTGCAGCAGCCACACGAACTCATGCTGCGTGGTGGCGTTGGCATCGTTGAACTGCGGATCATCCGTTACGAAAAGTTGCGGGATGAGACGCTCCTGCGGACGCCGAACGCGCAGCGTCACCGCCATCGAGACCGGCTCATCGGCTCGTATGGGATGATCCCAAACGAACCCACCGCCCGCTGATGTTTCAGAAGCGCCCGCCGCGGATCGTAAGGCATTTCGATCGAACTGAAGTCCGTGACCCCCAATCGCTCGCCAAGGCTGGGCTGGCCCGGTCTTCATATCAATTGACGCCACGGTATTGATGAAAACGCCGCCGCTCGACGTATCCAGCGGAACATCCGAGGCGCTCTTGAGCAAATAGCCAATCGATAAAATAACGACCAGCATCACCGCAGCACATGCCAATGCGATCGCAGTGGTGGTTGCAGGTCGAGCGATCGATGCCGGGCTTTCCTGTTCGATCTCCGCCATCAATCGTTGCGTGAAACCCGGGCCGGCGCGAATCGCCCGATATCCCTTGCCGCTTTCGAGATGTTCACGCGTGGAAACCAGCAATTGATAATCATCGGAATCATCGGTGCCGCGCTCGCGCAGCTGCGCCAGTGCCTGATGCCAGGACGGGCTTCCCGGTCCGCTGCGCAGCGCATCGGTAAGAAGCAGCAGGAAGGCATCAGATTCGATATCAAGTTCGGTCATCTCAACCTCTGCTGTTTACGAGCCAGAGCCCGTGGGGGTTTGCTCGCGTGACAGCATCCGACCAAGCCTTTTAAGTCCGTGGAACATTCGCGACCGCAGCGTGACCGCCTTGGTGCCGGTGATTTCTTCCATCTGGGCGTAACTCAGGTCCTGGAACACGCCAAGCACGATGACCTCCTTTTGATCCGATGGGAGATCGTCCAATGCCTTGAGCACGCGAACCACTTCTTCGCGTTTCTCCACGTCGTCGGTCGCACGTGCGGCCACCTGATACGGATCGCCGCTGAGGTCCATTCCCTCAAGGTGAAGTTCAGTCACATTGCGGACCGGGCTTCGCTTCTTCCGCCGAGCCGTATTGATTGCGAGATTGCGAGTGATGGTAAAAAGCCAGGTCGAAAACTTCTGCGGGAACCGATAGCTGGCCGCAAACCGAAACGCTCGAAGGAATACTTCCTGCCCAATGGCTTCCACATCTTCAACATTCCCCAACATGCGATAAAGGTAGGAGAGGACCGAAGCGCTATATCGTTCGTAAAGCAATGAAAAGGCCTGGCGGTCCCCCTGCTGGGCGCGACGCATGAGCTGCTCATCAGAGGCTCTGCCCAGCGCTGCCGGCTGCAGCTCTGTGGGAACCTCCTTGGGCTTGGATTTGACCGATTTTGACTGCGAATTGCCCGGCACAGAACACCAGATTAACAATTTCCTTGGAAATAGGTCAAATACCTTTGTTATAATCACTTAATTCGCGGCAGCAGTGGCGGTCGCACCCCGTTAAACGGGTGAGGAAAGTCCGAACTGCGCGGCCGAAAGGCCGTTGGGCACGGTGGTCGCTAACAGCGACGCGGAGCAATCCGACGGACAGTGCAACAGAAAATAAACAGCCTAAAGCCCCGGCTACTTGTTGCCGGAGTTCGGCAATGGTGAAAGGGTGCGGTAAGAGCGCACCGCATCGATGGTGACATCGATGGCAAGGCAAACCCCACCGGCAGCAAGACCAAATAGGCGGAGAGCCCGGCCCGGGGCGCTAATATCCGCGGGTAGGTCGCTTGAGGTTTCGAGCAATCGGAATCCCAGAGAAATGGTCGCCTCCCGAGTAATCGGGAAACAGAATTCGGCTTACAAGCAGCCGCGAATGAACCATATCGGCGGCGGGTCGCAAAAGGGCTCGCCGCCGATCATTTTAAGATCATTTGACGGGGGGCGTGTGACAGTTTCTGCGGGCATAATTCCAAATTCGGGATAGCATAGGTTGTGGGGGTTCTCTTACCCCTCATGGAGGAGGTCGGCCATGTCTTCACGGACGAATCGAGAGCAGGCCGGTCAACGATTGGATGCGATCTATTTTGCCTTGCGGGAGAAGTTGATCCCGGCGGACGAGTCGGTGTCGCTGCAGGGCGGCAAGTTTATCGACTGGGAGAATCAGGCCGATCTGATCGAGAAGGAGCTGTGTACGGCATTCCTCGAAGAACGCGTGGCGTTGGAAGCTGGTGCCCAGGTCGAAAGCGGCGGGCGTTGTCCGCACTGCGGATCGGACCGGGTGTACCTGATGAAGGAGGAATCGAAAATGGAGGTGCGTTCGCCGCACGGGGCCGTGGTGATGTACAAGCAGCGTTGCCGGTGCCGGGCTTGTGACCGGACTTTTTCCCCTCAGGAGCGAGACTGGCAGATGCCAACGGAAGCGGAACTAACGCCCAAGGCGGCGGCGCGGGTGGGACGCGAAGCGGCAACGCAGACGTTTGATCCCGGTGCGCGGGCGATCAACATCGACTGGGGAACGACTCTGGACGGCAAGCAAATCGAGCGTTGGGGAGAAGCCTTGGGCCAGACGCTGGTGGAAAAGCGTCAGCAAGAGCTTGAGGCGTTTGTCGCATTATCCGCTCTCGCAAGAAGAGACGAAGATCGGATTCGTGCAATAGAAGCGGGATTTCAAAGACATCTGTCAAAGCCAGTACCGGTTCATATTCTTATTAAAACGATCGAAGACCTGGTCAACGGAAAAAATATTCGAGCCATCGCTCACGCGTAAGTATCGAGTTGCCCGCCCAAACCGGTCGCCGCCGCCACCAGCTCATCCCCTGCCGAAGAAGCGCCTTCACTGGCAGCCTGAATGAGCTTAACCATCGCGTCGCCCTGCATTTGCTGCGTATCCAGCATCTTGCGAGCGATAGCGAACTGCACCTTCGACATTGTCGCGGCTTGGTTGAAATTGACTGCCGCATTAACGAGATCCATTGCTCTTTCTATCGGCCTGTCTCAAAATAGGTCTTGACCTCTCTCTGCTGTTAGGGTAATGTTTCACGAACAATGTCCGAACCCACGCGCTGGAAGCTATATGGGAATGGATTGCCCAATATCTGGCGATGCAGACAACATCGAGCATTTGATCGAGTCCGATCCGTCGCTCGTGCCAACGATCGCCTCAGCCCTGCTCGTCGAAGCAGCCGTGCTCGATTCGCAGGAGATCGAAGCGCTGCTGGGCGGTCTGGACGATTTGCTCGCCGGTGCCATCGCGTCTGGTTCGGCTCAATGCAAGGATCCCCCTCAGGGAGGTTTCAATGAATTTGACCCCTCGTCAGTTGGATGTAATCGTGGCCATTCGAAATTATCGCCACTTGCATGGTTATTCCCCGACCATGCAGGAATTGGCCGACCAGTTGGGAACAAGCAAGGTCACCATCTTCGAGCACGTCGGGGCACTCGAAAAAAAGCGCGTTCTCCGAAGGGACAAGCACAAGGCTCGCTCTTTGGAAATCGTTGACGACCAGAAGCTTCCCGATGAAGACCGCTCAACCAAGCTCCCATTGCTTGGCGCAATCGCAGCCGGCTCTCCCATCGAAGCCATCGAGAATCGCGAAGAACTCGATCTGGAACAGCTATTCCATTCGCGCAGCGGCGTGTATGTGCTGCGCGTTCGGGGCGACAGCATGATCGAAGATCATCTTTGCGATGGCGATTACGTCGTGATCGAACGACGCGAGTCGGCTCGCAACGGAGAGCAGGTTGTCGCACTGCTCGACAGCGGCGAAGCCACGTTGAAACGCTTCTACAAGGAAGGCAGCAAGATTCGCCTGCAACCCGCCAATGCCACGCTTGAACCGCGAATCGTCGATGCCGATCGCGTCAAAGTGCAGGGTGTCGTTATTGGCGTGCTGAGAAGCTATCAGAATTAGATTGTTACTGGTTGCTGGTTACTCGTTACTGGTTATTTGCAACTCTTGACAATCCCAAGCGGGCAAATAACCAGAGGCAATATTTGAGAAGGGAAGGTCCTCATGCCGGCAGTCAAACAACCCCCGGGCGCAAAAACCGAAGCAAGGATTCTTTTCCAGGACTATTTCAAATCCGTCGGCCCCCGCACCTACGCGGCCCAGGTCAAGCAAGCCGGTAATGGCAATCATTTTCTCGTCCTGACTGAAGGCAAGCGCGACGACAAGACCGGCGAGGTTCGCAAGACCAAGCTCTTCATCTTCAGCGAAGACTTCGAGTCCTTCTTCAAGATGGCGCAAAAGGCCGGCGCTTTCATCCAGGCCAATCCTGTCTCCGCCACTGTGAAACAGCGGCGCCAGAAATTCTGGGCCAGGAAGAATGCAACAGCCGCAACAAAGACCTGATGCAATTGGGATGTCAGCATAGCGTGATTTCCAGTTCTTATGGTTGCAACCAATTGACAACAGGCACGCCGCGACTGACAACTCATTGGCATGAGCGAGATCAAAATTGGTCTGATCGGCGGCTCGGGGCTTGGGGCAGCTCTCAGCAGCAACCATTCGGGTAAACGTCACGAAATCGACACTCCTTTTGGCCTGCCCAGCGATGCGATTGTCGAGGTCAACTGGAGTGGAAAATCGGTTTATCTGTTGAGCCGGCACGGTCCGGGACATCTGCTGAATCCATCGCAGGTTCCGTATCGAGCCAACATCTTCGCCTTGAAGAAACTGGGTTGCACGCACATTATCGCCTCGGGCGCGGTAGGCAGCCTTCGTGAAGAGTTTGCGCCGCGGCATCTGGTTATTCCCGACCAGATCATCGACAAGACGCACAAACGGGCCAATACCTTCTTTGACAACGCCGCTGTCCATTCGGAGTTCGCGGAACCTTTCTGCCCGGTTTTACGTCAAATTTTACTCGATGCAGGCGCTGGCAGGGAGACCCATCTCACTGTCCATGATCGCGGTTGCTACGTGGCGATGGAAGGCCCCGCCTTTTCCACCCGCGCCGAAAGTCTCATGCATCGCATCTGGGGAGGCGACCTGATCGGAATGACCTGCATGCCTGAAGCCAAACTCGCTCGTGAAGCTGAAATTGCTTATGCGCTGATTGCCCTGGTGACGGACTATGATTGCTGGAGAGCCAGGCCGGTTCCAAAGGACGGCCAAAAGGCCGAAAAACCCGACCCTTGTGAACTACTTAAGGAAATCATTGGAAATCTGGAGGCTGCCACGAATAACGCGTTTAACCTGATGCAGCGAGCGATTGAATTGATGGCCGGGAAAACGCCGGCGCAACTTGCCTCGCCGGCGCATCAGTCGCTGCAACTCGGCATCTGGTCGGAAAAGGCAAAGATCGCCAAAGACGAAGTACAACGCCTGGCGCCTTTGTGGATAAGGTATTTTCAGTAGGGGAATTCAAGGATGCACAAAGCGACAAACAACCTCAAGGGCCGGGTCAGCCTGTTCCTGGTTTTTTGTGCAACTGCTCTGCTTGTCAATCCTTCCATCGCGCAGATTCCCGATCCGCAAACCCTGGCCGGCCGGGACAGTAAGGAGGGTGTGTTTGTTCGGGATTCGGCGTTGGCGGTGGAAAAGCTCGCGCTGGCGCAACGAATGGAACATCTGCACGAGTGGGACAAGGCGGCTGAGATTTATCAGGAAATCCTCAAAGGCTTTTCCGATCGGCTCGTGCCATCACAATTGAACAGCGAAAACCTGATCTTCCAATACAGCAGCGTGACCCCGCTCGTTCAGGAGCGCCTGGCCAGATGGCCACAGGACGCGCTGGCGGCTTATCGATCTCACTATGAAGGCGATGCGGCCGCCCTGCTCGAATCGGCCAAGGACGACCCCTCACAACTGCTCAAGGTCGTCAACCTTTATTTCGTCACCGATTCTGCAAAGCGAAGCGCCCTTCGATTGATGGATATTTATTTCGAGCGAGGCGAATTTGCCGCGGCCTCGTGGCTTGGCCAGCGAATGATCAAGTTTCACCCCATGCTCGGCGATGACAAGGCTCGTTTTCTGTTTCGCGAGGCACTGGCGGACCATGTGAGTGGAAACGATGAAAAGGCCCAGGCATCGCTCAAGGATTTGACCGCGCAATTTCCCAACTTGCAGGGTAACGTGCGCGCAACACCTGCGAATCTTTCGGAAGTTTTGACAAAGGAACTATCGACCGGCTCGGCGCGACCGGCGGAATCCTGGTCGGATTCCTGGCCTACCGCATTTGGCAACAGCGAGCGCTCGCGGGTCAATCAAATCAGCACGTACGGCGGCGCCAAGCTGATGTCGGTCGCCCTGGATAAATTGAATCTGCGCGCCGTCCCCGCATCTCAGCAGGAAGCGATGCGCAACCAAAATGCAGCCGACATGGGCAACGGATTGATGACCGGCATCTTCCCGGTTGTTGACAATGGCGAAATGTTCTTCCAGGACAATGCCAATGTGTATGCAGTGAGCCTGGAAAGTGATACCCCCCTGCCGGGCTGGGCGGCCACATACAGCGGCGAGCACGCCGGGCACTACAGCATCAGCGGTGCCTGGCCCACCCCACGGTCGCAGCAGTGCACGCTGACCATCACCGAAGATTCAGTCTTTGCGGTCATGGGCTTGCCGGACGTGGTCATTCCCAATTGGACCGGCGTCTACGATCTGCGGGAAACGCGACTGGTTTGCCTCGACCGGCGCACCGGCGCGGAAAAATGGGTTGCCATGCCCAAAAAATTTCCAGAAGCCAACGCATCGCTTCGTGAACTGGACCTGACCGGATCGCCACTGGTTGTAGGTGATACGGTTTTCGTACAAGCACGCGGCGGCAAGGGAATGCAGTTCGAAGATTCCTACGTCCTGGCATTTGAACGAACGACCGGAAAATTGAAATGGGCCTGCTACCTCGCCAGCGCGAATACAGGCAAGCAGTTTTGGGCGCCAGAACTTGGCACGCTGCTCGGACAAAATTATTCGCACCTGGCGTATTCAAACGGACGGATCTTCTCGGTAACCAATATCGGCGCTGTTGCATCGGTTGATGCCTATGATGGCCAGATCATCTGGCTTGATATTTATCAGCGAAATGTTGTGCAACCTCAGCCGCAATTCCGCGGCTGGGGCCGCGGCTGGCGCGGTGCGCAGCAGCAGCGATTTGCAGGCGCAATGACTTCAGTCCGCCCCTGGACTTTTAATCCAACCATCGTTTCAAACGGGCGAGTTTTCGTGTTGCCCAATGACAGCAGCAATTTATATGTCTATGACGCGGGCAGCGGATTGGAAATCAAACGCATATCAATGGATTCGTTCGACTCGTCCTTTGTGCTCCTTGGAGTGGTCGATGACAAGTTGATCGTTCACAACGACAACAGAGTTTATTGCATCAATTGGCCTGCCTATGAGCCGGGGAAATCCAAGCAGAGCATTTTCTGGGAAAGCAGTTCACTTCAGGTCAATGACTCGCTTGACAATGTGATCAAGGGACGCGGATTGGTCACCAGCGACAGCGTATTGATTCCAACGGCGAGGAAACTATTTCGGCTGGCGCTCAATGGCGGAAAGATCGTGCAGATGTATCCCAGCGGCGATGGCGCGAGCTGGCCTGAAGAGGAAGGACCCGGCAACGTGCTGGCGACGGGAGACCGCGTGATCGTCGCCGGACCAACGATCTCAGGCAGCGTCATGCGCGTCAATGTCTATGCCGATCTGGCAATGGCGAGTTCCAAAATGGAAACCGCGATGGCGTCGGCACCGGAGGACGCCGCGGTCCGGTTGCGCTACGCGGACATTCTCTTTGCTGCCGGTAAATATCAGGAAGCCGCCTCCCGGCTGGATGAAGCGATCGGCCTGATCGGAAAATCGTCCGCCAACAACGCCTCGCAACGGGTTCGGGCATTTGAAACCGCAATGAGCTACGGGCAAAAGCTGTCCAGGGATACCCATGCGCCGATCCTGGATTTGGCGGGTGCGATGTATGATCGCGCCGGCGCCAGCGCAACCACCCCCCTGCAAAAAGTGCGATATCGACTTGCCCGAACGGCACTGGCGAAGCCTCGAAATCAAATTGCAGCGGAAGTGAAACTGTATCAACAAATTTTGAATGACCCGGAACTGCGCGCGGTTCCCATCACCGAAGCCGATGGCACGACAATATCCGCGGGTGAAAAGGCACGCCTCGGCGTTGACGATGCGATCCTGCGCGGTGGTGTCGCCGTTTATGCGCCTTACGAACAGGAAGCCGGCAATGCCGTTCTCGACGCCGCCAGGGCAAAAAATCCGGAAAAGCTTCAGGCGATTTCTCTAAGTTATCCCAATTCGGTCGCCTCGGCGCGAGCGCTCCTGCTGGCGGCCGACATCTTCGAATCGACGAACAATCCTCGCAAAGCAACGCAGGTTCTTCGTCAGGCCTATTTCCGATATCCCAGCGCCCAGGATCATGAACGCGTCATCGAAGCGCTGGCTAGAAATTATCTGCGCCTGCCCAACCGAATTGACGTCGCCATCGCCCGCCTGCTCCAGGGCGCTGCCGCCAACGCAGCCGCGAAGCTCACTCGCCCGCTGATTTTGCAGGATGGAACGAAGATTGAAAACGTGACTTTTGCCGATGCAGCGCAATCCCTTCGGAAATACCGCGCCGTTGCGACCGGCCGAAATCTTCTGGATATTGGACTGCCGCTCATTCAAGGTCGCGCCAAAGAACAGCCGCCGGCATTTCAACCTGAAGATGCGTCCTTGACCGTTGCCGGCGTGGAAATGCTCGTGGTTCCACTGATAGACCAAAACAGCAACAACCGAATCGTCACATATTCTTCGCGCAACGGCGTTCGCGTGTTTGCGGTCGGAAATACCAAACCACTTATTACTTGCGACGCCATCAGGCAGCCGCCATTGGGCTGCGCATGGTCGGGACAGAATGTACTGGTATGGTCCAAGAGCGAAATGGCATTTTTATCGCCGGATTCGGGACAAACGTTGTGGTCATGGATCATCGAAAACGCCTCGCCTCTTGAGATCATGGCCAACAACGAACAACCCGATCAGGACCAGGCCAATCCCGCCCCAAGACAGCAAGTCCAGGAGCAGATTATCCGCGGGCCAGCGCAGATCCCGCTTCGCGGAGGTGGACAGATCATCATCCGCGGCAACGGCGTTCTCAGGATCGGCGGTGTTCAGATCATGCCCACCGAGCCAACTCCCAAACCTTCCGAGGAGCAGATCGCGCAGGTGGCGTTGATTAACGATCGCGCCATCGTCAGTACGACCGATGGCCGGATCATTGCACTCGATTTGGACGGTGGAAAACTCCTTTGGCAGACAAGTATCGGTGAACATGCGCCAAATCAATTGGTGGCCAACGATGATTTTATCGTCGGCCGATTGAATGAAGACAACAACATCAATTCGCAGGTCGTCGTATTCGATGCAGCGACCGGTCAGGTTTTGACTCGCCGCAACTTCGGCACGGATGGAGACAGTGGCTCTCTGGTGAATCTTGCACTTTCGCCGGACGGCATAGCACTTCTGCTCACCAACGATCGGTTGATCGGCAAGGATTTATTCGAACCCGGCGGGTTGGAAAAGCCGACCTATCAGTTCACTACTCAGGCCAGCCCGCTCTCAAACTTCATGTTGTCAACCTCGCCCGATCATCTTCAGATCGTTGGCGACCGAATCATCCTTGTAGGCACGGTTGGCAACCGTATCACGCTTAGCGTATTGTCACTTCGTGATGGAAAGATGCTTCGTGCCGGCCCAAACGACGCGACACTCACGCTCGACAATAGTGCCATGCAAGCGAGATTTGCGGTTCGATGCGTTGGATCCACTCTTTACATGGTCACCCAGCGCGAAGTACGGCGATTCGATCTGGATAGTGGAGTCAAATCACAACCCGGGACAATGCCGATGGACACTGCGTTGGGCGTTCGCGACGTTTATGTCACGAAGAATTATCTAGTAACCCTGACTGATTTGGCGGGGGCGGGTTCTCGAGCAAATCAGGGGACCAAACTCCGCATGCAGGCATTCAGCCGGGCACTCGATTCGAAAGGCGTGGAATCCGGCCGGCTCGACTTTGACGAACCAATCAGCAGCGGCAACGCCCAGACAACCGCGTGGCAGGTCGTTGATGGCGGAATTTATTTCCTTACCAAAGATGAGAAACTGCATTTTCTGCACGGCGCGGCCAATTGATCCGGTCGCGATTGGTTATTAGTCTCTATTGTCGGACTGATCAATCCGAACTATACTTAATCAGCCTTACCAAGGGATGCCATGACCACTGTTGCCCAAAAACCCCAGAATATCCGCGAGCGAGTTCAGGGGGTTATCAATCTGATTCGCCCGGCGGTGCAAGCCGACGGCGGGGATATTGAACTCGTCGATGTCAAAGAAGACGGCGTGGTGCAGATCCGTTTCCACGGCGCCTGCCACGGTTGCCCCAGCAGCACGATGACCTTGCAAATGGGCATCGAGCGCAATTTGCGCGAAAAAGTCCCGGAAATCACCGCTGTGATTCCCGTGCAATAAAAACAATCGCCACAGAGATCGCAGAGGGCACAGAGAAGAAACTTGTTTTTCTCTGTGCCCGTTTTGTTTAGAGCGGTTTTCAGATGACTGTACACCTATCCTGCGGTAGGCTGAGCCGATCACCTGCTGTTGGAGGTGTGGC
>DASZXJ010000053.1:0-4508 GCA_035545895.1 Tepidisphaeraceae bacterium
GATTCCTTGGAGGCGTTGATATCGGACGCCTCAACGTAATTGACCTGAAACTCGCCGGATTATGGCTCGCGGCATGTTGACAGAACATAAACAGTCGCTATCTTCTCTCCCTCGCTCCGCATAAAGTGTGCGGAGATTCTGTCTCAACTTTGAGTTCTGACAGAGTGGAAACGACGATTTGACAGGCACTTACGGTTATACGGATGACTGGCGATAGAATCAGGATTCGGATGGAAGCGTACGATCATCGGGCTCTCGATGCGTCGGCAAAGGAAATTGTTGACCATGCCAAGCGCACCAATGCCCGTGTTTGTGGTCCAATCCCTGTCCCGACCCGCATCGAACGATATACGGTGCTGCGGAGCCCGCATATCGATAAGAAGTCTCGCGAGCAGTTCGAAATGCGCACGCATAAACGCGTGATCGATATTTTCGAACCGACGGCGCGGACCGTTGAAGCGCTGAACCGTCTGGTTGTTCCGGCCGGTGTTTTCGTCAAGATCAAAGCGTAGTTATTTAGATACAAACATGCCCCTGCTTGAAGGGGCATTTATTTTTGAACTGACCGTGGGGTTCAACCAAGAACCCGATTGCCCGCAAGGGTCACGAGTCAAAAGGTGAACATTTGTCGACTTGGGAGTCGATTTGCGGTTTGCGATTTGCGGTTTTGCGATTGAACTTCAATCAAAAATCGAAAATCGAAAATCAAAAATCGAAAATGAGCAATGACTCCAGCCCTGCTTGGTAAAAAAATCGGTACCACGCGCATCTACGACCAGAGCGGAACAATCGTGCCGGTCACAGTCGTACAGGCCGGCCCCTGCGCTGTGACGCAAGTGAAAACGGTCGATAGCGATGGATACAACGCAGTCCAGATCGGCTTCAACGAAATCAAGGCGAAGTTCAGCACGTTTCAGTTGATCGGTCACTGTGCAAAGGCCGGCGTGAGCCCACGAAAACATTTCCGTGAAATCCGTCTGAAGGATGCCACGGATAAAAAGCCGGGTGACACCGTAACCGTCGAGTCGTTCGATGAAGTGAAATACGTCGATGTGATCGGCACGAGCAAGGGAAAGGGTTATGCGGGCGTGATGAAGCGGCATCACTTCGGTGGCCAGCCTGCTTCGCACGGCACGGAACGCAAGCATCGATCGCCTGGCTCAATCGCGTCCCGCGCCACGTGGCGAGGTCAGTGCGGTAAACCCAAGAAGGGTGTTCGCATGGCCGGCCACATGGGTGTTGATCGCGTGACGACCCGCAATCATCCGCTTGTCAAAATCGACAAGGAAAACAATTTGTTGCTGATTAAAGGAGCTTTGCCGGGACCCAACGGCGGGCTCCTTTTTGTTCGCAAAAGTGTGACGGCCAGAGTGAGAGCCGAAGAGGCGAAGTCATGATAGAAATTCCGATTTACAGCCAGACCGGCCAGAAGGTTCAGTCGGTGCAACTTGACGAAGCCAAGCTGGGCGGCGAAGTCAACGCCGACCTGCTCAAGCAGGCGATGGTGTATTACCACGCCAACCAGCGGCAGGGCACCGTCCGCACGCTCGCACGCGGCGAAGTCTCCGGTTCAACCCGCAAAATATTCCGGCAGAAGGGCACTGGCAACGCGCGCATGGGCTCGATTCGTCAGCCCGTTCGCGTGGGCGGCGGTCATGCCAAGCAGAAGCGTCCCAAGGATTGGCGGCAGGACCTTCCCAAAAAGCAGCGACAGCTCGCCACGCGCCATGCAGTCCTGTCCAAAATTCAAAGCAACGACATTCGCATCATCGACCAAATCAAGCTCGATCAGCCTAAGACGAAGATTGTCGCTCAGATGTATAAGGCGCTTGGGATTGATCGCAGTTGTCTTGTTGCAATCAATGGTCAGGATCGATCCCTCGAGCGATCGGCAAGAAATATCGACCGAACGAAATTGACGACGATTCAGCAGTTGAATGCGTGGGATATTTTGAATAACCGCACGCTCCTGATGACCAGAGAGGGCTTTGAAGCATTCATCGCGTGACTTATGGACCATACGAACGTCATCATCAAACCGCTGGTTACTGAAAAAAGCACACACCAGCAGACCACGCGGAACGCGTATACCTTCATGGTGCACGCCAAGGCCAACAAGCCGCAAATCCGCCAGGCTGTTGAAAAGATTTACGAAGTCAAAGTGAAAGACGTGCGAACCCTGGTTCGCAAGGGCAAGCCGCGCCGCAGCCGGTTCAAAGTGGATACGACCAGCGATTGGAAGCGCGCGATTGTCGTGTTGGAAGAGAATTCGAGGATTGAGTTATTTTAGGAGATTTGCGATTTCGGATTTGCGATTAGAAAACGATTTCAATCGCAAGTCAAAAATACAAAATCGCAAATGACAAAACGTGCCGATCAAACTTTACAACCCGACATCAGCAGGCCGACGAGCTGGATCAGTCATCGATTACAAAGCGGTGCTGACCAAGTTCAAGCCTGAGAAATCGCTGGTCACCGGCCAGCGCCGTGCCAATGGCCGCAATCATCATGGCGTGATTACCGCCAAACATACGGGCGGCGGCAACAAGCGCCTTTACCGCACGATCGATTTCAAACGGTCGAAGGATGGCGTTCCCGCAACTGTAAAATCCATCGAATACGATCCCAACCGGTCAGTATTTATCGCTTTGATTGAATACAAGGATGGCGAAAAGTCTTATATCCTGGCTCCGAACGGCTTGAAGGTTGGCCAGTCGGTTATTAGCGGACCGGATGCTCCGCCTGAACTGGGCAACGCCATGCCATTGGCCAATGTTCCGGGCGGCTTGGAAATTCACAACATCGAAATGAACCCCGGGCAGGGCGGTAAATTGGTTCGCTCGGCGGGCGGTGTTGCTCGCCTGGGTGCCAAAGAAGGCGAATGGTCCGTCATCATTCTGCCATCCGGTGAAATGCGTCGAGTCAAGAGCAAGTGCCGCGCGACCATCGGCCAGCTTGGCAACCTCGATTGGATTAACGTCAGCCTCGGCAAGGCCGGGCGAAGCCGTCATCGCGGCATCCGCCCGCATACGCGCGCCAAGGCCATGAACCCGATCGACCATCCCATGGGTGGTGGTGAAGGTCGTTCCAACGGCGGGCGTCATCCTTGCAGCAAGACCGGCGTGCTTGCCAAGGGCGGCATTACCCGCAGCCCGCGCAAGAACAGCGAAAAATTGATTCTGCGTCGCCGCAAGTTCGGCACGCATCAACAGCGTCCGCAAACGGTGAGTGTGTAGGAACATTAAATTGCAATTGCAATTGAGAAATCTCAGTTGTGGATTCGCAAATACGTGATGGTGAATTGAATGAGCAGAAGCGCAAAGAAAGGCCCGTTCGTTAACGAAAAGCTTTACCGCAAGGTGCTGAAGCTGAACGACAATCGCGCCAAGCAGCCCATCAAGACATGGGCTCGCGCATGCACGATCATTCCTGAATTTGTGGGCCATACGTTTGAGGTTCACAACGGGAACAAGTTCCTGAAAGTGTTTGTTCAGGAAGACATGGTCGGGCACAAGCTGGGTGAGTTTTCGCCCACGCGGATATTCAAAGGCCACAGCGGTCGCAAGGCTGCTGAAGGCGCTGCGGGCGCCCCGGCGGCGGCGGCTCCAGCGAAAGGTTGATTTTTGTCAGTAGCCCGTGGTTCGTAATGGGCTCAATGGAACTCGTATGCCTTATCAATCCAAACATCGTTTTGCCCGCATCGCGCCGCGAAAAGCGCGGCTGCTGATGGATCTGATTCGCGGTCGCGACGTTGACGATGCCATCGCCATGCTTCGTTTCAGCAAGCAGCGTTCAAGCGGCATGATCGAAAAAGTGGTTCGTTCGGCTGTTGCCAACGCAACCGAACATGCGGCCGCCCCTTCACGCAACACGTTGTACGTTGCCAAGTGCTGGGTTGATCCGGGTCCGACGATCAAGCGGTTCATGCCCAAGGATCGCGGCAAGGCTTACAACATCATGAAGCGTACGAGCCATCTGGTTGTGACGATCGATGAAAGGCAATGAACAGGAGATTTTGGATTTCGCAATGCGATCAATCAAATTGCAGAATCCAAGATGAATTGAATGGGTCAAAAAGTTAATCCAATCGGCTTTCGAGTCGGCATCACCGAGGACTGGAAAAGCAGGTGGTACGCGCCAAAGGCGGCGTACGGCAACTTCCTCGTCGAGGATTTCAAAGTCCGCCGGTATATCGATTCAAAGCTGAATCGCAGGCCCCCGTTTGCCGCGGTGAGCGACATTCTGATCGAGCGCACGCGCGAGGAAGTGACCGTAACGCTTCGAACAGCCCGCCCGGGTCTGGTCATCGGACCCAAGGGTGCTGAAGTTGATAAGCTGCGCGAGGAACTGGAAGACCTCATCAAGCGCAAGGTTGCCCCGATCAAGGTCATCGAAATCAAGAATCCTGACCTGAATGCCCAGCTCGTCGCAGAGGCAATCGCAGAGCAATTGAAAAAGCGAGCCAGTTTCCGTCGCGTTCTCAAGCAGCGCATGGAATCGACCATGCA
>DASZXJ010000054.1:0-6154 GCA_035545895.1 Tepidisphaeraceae bacterium
CGTGGCAATATGTGCGGGATGAACGTCAGCGGGTGGCGCAAGAACTGGAGCAAATGGGCTGGCAGGTGCTGCCGAGCAAGGCCAATTTCATTCTGGCTGGTGCTCCGAATGGCCGGGCACGCGAGGCGTATCAGGGTCTCAAACAGCAGGGCATTCTGGTCCGCTTTTTCGACAAGCCGGGGCTGAATGACAAGTTGCGTATCACCATCGGCACCAGCCAGGAAAATAATGCGCTGCTCAGCGGTATCAAAGCACTCAATCTTGCCGATAAAACTGTAAAGGAGCCGCTTGCATTATGAACCGATCAGCCGAAATTTCGCGCCAAACCAAAGAGACGAAAATTCGCGTGGCGATCAATCTTGACGGCACCGGCTCTTCATCGGTCCACACCGGCGTCGGGTTCTTTGATCACATGCTCGACCTGCTGGCGCGACATAGCCTGATCGATCTCACCGTCGAAGCCGAGGGCGATCTGGAAGTCGATGCTCACCACACGGTGGAAGATGTGGGCATCGTTCTCGGGCAGGCCATCGAAAGGGCTCTGGGCGACAAGCGCGGCATCTTCCGATATGGCTGGGCCATCGTTCCAATGGATGAAAGTCTGGCGCAGGTGGCGGTTGATTTATCCGGCCGGCCGGCGTTTGTCTTCAACGTGCAGTTCAAGGGCGCAACCATTGGCTCGTTTCCCGCGGAGCTGGTTGACGAGTTTTTCAAAGCGCTTTCGACCAACGTGAAGATGAATCTGCACGTCAATGTTCCGTATGGCACGAACAATCACCACATTTCCGAAGCCATCTTCAAAGCGACCGCCAAAGCGCTGCGGCAGGCCGTCAGTGCCGATCCACGCGCCGGCGATCAGGTGCCCAGCACCAAGGGAAGCTTAAATGGATGAGGGAGATCGGCAGATCGATCTGCTGTTCACGTTCTTGGCCAAACAAGATGTTCCTTGTCCTCAATGCGGCTATAACCTGCGCGCGCTCACAAGAGACATCTGTCCCGAATGCGGCGATCAAATCAAACTGGGCGTGCAACTGGTCGAACCGCGCCAAGCGGCCGCCATCGCGGGATTGATCGGTTTATCGGCCGGAGCAGGATTTAACGGACTTCTCATCCTTTACGTCTTCATCATGGACTTCGTCCGCGGACTTTCGGGTCAGGGGATGGGCATGTTCATTGTGACGAATGCCGGAGGCCTGATCGTAACCGGCGCTGCAACTACCATTTGGTTGCTGAACTGGCGCAAGATTCGAACTTTGCCTAAAGGCGTCCGATGGACGTTGGTTGGTGGATGCTGGTTGCTATCGATAATCGATCTGTTTGTGTTTGCCCTGTTTATTCGATAGCCCGACTCGTCACTGACGCATTTTCTTCATTGGTTAGATCGTCTTCATTTCATCAAAACTTCCAACCACCGGCATCTTGCCAACCAGAGGTCGGGCGTAATCGATAAACTGCTGCGTGATGTTGTTGCCGTTATCGATGAATTCAGCTTCCATCTTCTTGGCCACTCGGGCGACGGTTTCGAGCGGAGTCAGGAACAGTTCCACGCCGTAATTCGCGCCGGGTTGGCGGCGCATGGCGACTGAACCGCTCTTGCCGGGTTCGGCGCTGTATCGCACCGCCATTTGCGCCACGAGGCGTGCTTCGAGGCAGTCCACCTCGCTGCGTACGCCGGGGAAACTCCGCTGGATATAACCAAACGTATCCGCCCGCGCGCGGGGCGGCTTGCCGCCGGCGGGCGTGAGCTTGCGGCGAACCAGGTTGATCAGGTGGTCGCCCAACTCGCCGGAACCGGAAAGCTGGAGGTTGCCGTGCGCGTCTCGTTCGTGGGTCGACGCGAGGTATTCAAACCAGGTCTTGCCGGGGCTGACTTCTATGCCTTCGCTAACCGCGATCAGGCAACGTTTTTTCTTCGAAAAGATGCGATCCACATCGCCCAGAAGTTTTTCTTCGCTAATGGGGACTTCCGGCACGTAAATGAGATGCGGGCCGTCTTCTTCGTGCTGGCGCGCCAGGACCGCGGCGGCGGTGAGGTAGCCGGCGTTGCGACCCATCACCACGTCGATCTTGATGCCCGGCAGCGAACGGTTGTCGAAATTGTCGCCGATCATCGCGCAGGCGACGAACTTGGCGGCGGATGGATAGCCGGGACAGTGGTCGTGCACGCGCAGATCATTATCGATGGTCTTTGGAATATGGAAGACCTGCAGGTCGTAATTCGCCTGCTTGGCCAGTTCCGATACGATGCGCGCGGTGTCGGCCGAGTCGTTGCCGCCGATGTAGAAAAAATAGCGCACATCATTTTTGGCAAACGTCTTGAAAATGCGTTCGCAATACGCCTGGTCCGGCTTGTCCCGGGTGGAACGTAACGCCGCGGCGGGGGTGTTGGCAATTCGCTCGCAAAGTTCTTCCGGAACGTTGTTCAATTCGATGAAATCTTCCTTGACGATTCCGCTGACACCGTGTCTGGCGCCCAGCAATTTGCCGATATGTCCATGTTTACGCGCTTCAAGGATAACGCCGACAAGCGATTGATTGATCACCGCGGTAGGACCGCCCGATTGGCCGATTACCGCGTTGCCTTTTACTTTGCTCATGTTGATCCAAACTCTTTCTAAAAAGTCATGTTCCCCGGAGGTCGCTGCGATAATAAAGATCGTTTGATCGGAATCAAGCAATGAGCGGTCGGGTAGGTGAATTCACCTACGGCGTTGGTTGCGGGTGACTGTCAGCGGCATTAGGATTCCCACAGGTTTATTTGAGGAGAACGAACTTGCGGTTGTCCAAGCGGACGGAGTATGGGCTGCGGGCGGTTGTGCAACTGGCGCGGCTCGGGCCTCGCCATTTTGTCCAATCCAAGGACCTCGCGCAGCAGGAACACATGCCAAACAAGTTTTTGGAGGCAGTTCTGCTCGCGCTAAGAAGAGGCGGCTTCCTGGAAAGCAAGGTCGGCAGCGGCGGGGGATATCAGTTGGCGCGCTCGCCTCGCGATATCAGCGTCGGCGATCTGGTTCGCCGATTGGAAGGCCGCCTCACCGTCCGCGAAAATTCGCCAACCAATGACTTTTCGCCCGGCGAGGTTGCTGTGCGCTTGCTCAACGACCGGTTGACGAAAGCCACCGACGATGTGCTCGATGCGATGACCCTCGAGCAACTCGTTGAACATGTGAACAAGGCGGGAAATCTGCAACAGGCGATGTATTACATATAGATCGCGCAATCAAAGAGCTGTGTTACACAATTGAGGGTGATTCCTAATAGCCGCCGGCTCGGTACATGCCGATATTGTCTGGACCATGCATTTGGCAGCAGCCCTAATTTCGTTCGATACGGTCAATGGCCTCATTGAAGGTGGCGGCTATGCGATGCTGTTTGGACTGCTTTTCGCGTGCGGCCTGGGATTGCCGCTGCCTGAGGATATTCCGCTGATCATTGCGGGCGCGCTCGTTGCCCGTGGCAATATGCACCTGTTTCCCGCTGCGATTGCCGCGTGGTGCGGCATCATCGGCGGCGACATCATGCTCTACCAGCTTGGCAAAAGATTTGGGCTGGAAATCACCCGTGTTCGGTTTGTCGGCAAACATCTCACCCAGGCACGAATCGAGCGCGTTGAGCGGATGTTCGATCAATATGGCGTGTTCGTTGTCGCGGTGGGACGGTTGTTTGCCGGCGTGCGCGGGGCGATGGTCGTGGCGGCAGGCGTGACGCGCTATAACTTCGTCAAATTCCTGATCGCCGACGGAATCGCCGCAATCTTCAGCGGCGGATTCTTCATGTTCGTCGGGCATTGGCTGGGTACGCGATTGAATGAAGGAACGATCGGCGAGATGAAGCACTATTTCATCGGCGGCGCGCTGATCATCGCGGCTTTGGGACTTGCATGGATACTCTGGCGCAAGCGCCAGGCCGAGGAACGAATGGAAAAGGCCGCCGCCACCGCCGAGCGGGTCGCCGAGAAAGCGAAAGTAAAACCGCCAACCGATTTGACGAACTCACCTGGCCCCTCTACCGTTGGGAAGAATCAAGGAAAGGAACCTCATGGCACTTCAGGCTGACCCCTTGCCGTATCCGTCGGACGCTCTCGAGCCGTCAATTGACAAACAAACGATGGAAATCCATCACGGCAAGCATTACGCGACTTATGTGACGAACTATAACAAGGCACTCGAACAGGCGCCGCAACTCACGGGCAAACCGCTCGAGGAAGTTCTCGCCAACAACCTGGCTGCCGTGCCGGACGCGATCAAGACGGCCGTCCGCAACAACGGCGGCGGCGCTCTGAACCACGCGATCTTCTGGCAGATCATGGGTCCCAACGCCGGCGGCAAGCCGGTGGGCAACACCGCCAAAATCATCGATTCGACCTTCGGCTCGTTTGATTCCTTCAAGGAAAAATTCAAAGCCGCTGGCCTTGCGCGATTTGGCTCCGGTTGGGCCTGGCTTGTCAAAAAGGGTGACAAGTACGACATCATATCGACCGCCAATCAGGATTCACCGCTGATGGAAGGGATCTTTCCCGTTTTCGGTGTGGACGTGTGGGAACACGCATACTACCTGAAATATCAAAACCGCCGGCCGGATTATCTCGATGCCTGGTGGAATGTCGTGAATTGGAATGCGGTCGAGCAACGCCTCAATCGCGGGAAGTAAAACTTTCAGCCACAGAGGTCACAAAGGACACAGAGTGAAGTTCTTGTTCAATTTCTTCTCTGTGTCCTCGGTGTTCTCTGTGGCTAGTTGTTAATCGAGCTTATTAAGCCCACGGATCGCTATCCGTGGGCTTTTTCTTGCGTGCAACCCAACATCATCGTACAAACTCGCCATGGCTCGACTCCGCTTATGTGATTGTGCTTCGGGAGATGTCGTTGAAGACGTCTTCGTGATTTCCAACAAGCAGTTCTCCGCCACCAGCACGGGCAAGTTTTTCATCAAGGCATTTGTCTCGGATGCATCCGCGCAAATCACCGCCCGGATGTGGAACGCCACGCGCGATATCTTCAATGCCATGCCCGACAGCGGGTTCCTGCGAATTCGCGGGCATGTTGAAAATTACCAGAACAATCTCCAGTTCATCATCGAGCAGATGTGGCCCGCCAAGCCGGGCACGTTTGCCATCGAGGATCTGGTTGCTCATACAACCAAAAACATCGACGAGATGTTTGCCAAAGTCGTTGAACTCGTCGGCAGCATTCAAAATCGCCATCTCTCAGCCATTCTTCAAACTTATCTCGATGACCAGGAATTGATGACCAGTTTCCGCAAAGCCCCGGCTGCCATGAGCATGCATCACGCGTTTCTTGGTGGACTGCTCGAGCATACGCTCAACGCAATGGAAGTGGCCGATGCGATCATCAAGTTTTATCCCGGGCTGAGTCGGGATATCGTGCTGGCCGGGATATTTTTGCATGATATCGCCAAGACGTGGGAGCTCGAATATCAGTGCGCTTTCGGCTACACCGATGGCGGGCAGCTCGTCGGGCACATCGTCAAATCAGCCATCTGGCTCGACCAGCACGCCTGGCAGGCCGAGCAGTTGCTCGGCGAAAAAATCCCGCAAAACCTGGTCGATGTGCTCGAGCACATCATCATTTCCCATCACGGAGTTCCCGAATTCGGCGCGATCAAGCCTCCCAGCACGCCCGAAGCCATCGCGGTTCATTTCATCGAAAATATGGACGCCAAATTGATGATGTCCCTCTGCGCCACGCGAGGGCCCGATGTGGGCGAGGGGAATTGGACGGAATACATGAAGGCCTTCAATGGCCGGCTGTATCGGCCTGACGTCGCGCCCGCCGAGATCGGCGAAGGCGAGCCGATTGAATCTCCCGCGCCTGCCAAGGGAAGTGCGCCGCTTCCCACACTCGATTTGAAGATCAACAACCCGCTTTTTGAATCAGCCGCCCAGCGGAAGAAATAATTTCATCCCCCAGCCGTTGTATGAGTGTCGATCAAACAGGAGCTGACACTTATGCGAATTCGTACATTGGCATCGATATTATCCGTCTCGATGACGGCTTCACTGCTCCCAGCCACACCAGCCTCGGCGGGCGGCTTGAAGAAACAGCCTGAAACCGCAGCCTTGCTTCGCGTGCCGAAGAGATTTGAGAAATTGAACCTTACCGACGAGCAAAAATCGCAAATCCATCAGTTCATG
>DASZXJ010000055.1:0-39441 GCA_035545895.1 Tepidisphaeraceae bacterium
TCATTTCAGGACATCGATGATTCGCTTGGCAGCGTGTCCATCCCACAGTTCGGGCACGCGACCGGATTTCGGCTGGTCGATTGCAGTTCGCCAGGCGCTGACGATCTTCTGGGGATCCGAGCCAACAAGCACGTTGGTCCCCTCTTCTATCGTCGCAGGTCTCTCGGTATTTTCGCGAAGCGTCAGGCAAGGCACGCCAAGAACGGTCGTCTCCTCCTGAATGCCTCCCGAATCGGTCAGGACCACTCGGCTATGGGCCACGAGTTTCATAAAGTCGAGATAACCCAGCGGGCTGATCGGCTTAAAACCGGACGGAATTTCACACGTTTCCAGGACCGCGCGAGTTCGCGGATGCACCGGAAACACGATCGTCATCTCTCGCTGCAATCGAGCGAGAACTTCCAATAAGCCCGCAAGAGCTTTCGGATCATCCACATTGGATGGCCGATGCAATGTCAGCACCGCGTAGTTTCGCTCGGATAATTGGAGTGTTTGCAGAATTGACGACCGTTCGACGCTCTGGCGAGACGCCATCAGCGTGTCGATCATTACATTGCCGACAAGGAACATACGATCGCCGGAAATCCCCTCTCGACGGAGATTAATCATCCCGCTTTTCTCCGTCACAAACAGCCAGCGGCTGATCGTGTCCGTGACAATGCGATTGATTTCCTCGGGCATCGAACGATCGAAGCTTCGCAAGCCGGCTTCGACGTGAGCGACAGGAATTCCCAGCTTGACTGATGTTAACGCGCACGCCACCGTTGAATTGACATCTCCCACCACCATGACCAGGTCGGGCCGCTGTTCATTGACCACGGGCTCGAACCGCTTCATCACTTCAGCCGTCTGGACGGCATGCGATGCCGAACCGACGCCCAGGTCGATATCCGGCCTTGGGATTTGAAGTTCCTCGAAGAACTGCTCAGACATTTGGCGATCATAATGCTGGCCTGTATGCACGAGAAACGCGTCGATGTTTTTGCGCCGGCGAATTTCCCACATAATGGGAGCAATCTTCATGAAGTTGGGCCGGGCACCAACGACGGCAACGATCTTCATCGCCCAGCCTCCGATATACGCCGCGCGATCACGTCCAGCCGAGCGTCCCAGCTTTCGCTGGCGATCGCGTCACTTCGATTTGACCTGGGACGGGGATCATTCAGGGCCAATTCTATTTCGCGAATGAATTCTTCGTCGTCGTGACCGATGCGGCACTGTCCCAGCGCTTCCACCTCGGGAATTGCCGTTGATACAACCGGTAGCCCGGCTGCAAGATATTCGCGAACCTTCAGCGGGTTGGCATTCAGCGTCAATGTGTTGATGCGAAACGGATTGATCGCCACGTCGAATCCCTTGCAATAGGCAGGCAGCTCGGAGTAATCCTTTCGGCCAAAGATGTGCACGTTTGTCAGTCCTTGCAATGCAGAAATATCCGTCGTCTGTTTGCCCAGTACGACGAGCGAACCGCGAGAAAATCGCCTGGCCACCCGCGCCATGAGTTCTACATCGACCCAATCGGCGATCAGCCCGAAAAAACCAATGATCGGCCTGGGTAGATTGGCGATTTCAGCGGGAATTCGCGTCTGCAGGTCCAATGCCCTGCGAAAGTGAGCATAATCAACGCCGTGACGAACCAGGATCGTGTTGGGGTTGTGCGGGGCCTTTGAATCATACAATTTCTGGGCAGATACGATCACGAGATCGGATTGGGCAAGCAATTGCTTTTCCAGATTGGCGAGCGATTCGCTGGCGACTCCGGTAAACGCCGTATATTCATCCACGCAATAATAGATGAGATAATCCTCGCCCAACGTTCCGGCAATCACAGCGGCGGCGGGATTGAATATCCAGCTCAGCGGTTTTTGGAACTCGAGCTTGCGCATCGCCCGAGCGATCTGGAGTTTGAGCAACCTTCGATTGAGTTCCTGCGCCGCTGGACCATGAAATGGGAGAGCCAACGGATTGAGCACATGAATATTCGGCTCGACTTCGCGAATGGGTTCGGTGAAAGCTGCCAGCTTTTTTAATGCGCGAGTGAGATCGCGCTTGGAAACCGTCGGCGTGCGATAGCCGATTGAGTTGACCCACAGAATGCGATTGTCCTTGGCCAGCAGGCGCATGAGGTGAGTCTTGGATAGTGGATCGCCATTCCAATCATGACTAAAGCAAAGCATATCCCGGCCACGAAGCGCACTTCGAGGATCGGCTGCTTTCGAGTTTGGCAGGACTACCGTGTCGGGCATATTTGCGAAACTCGAGGCATTGGTGAATGATGCGATGCGATGGTCCGCTCCAACAGTCTTGCCAAATCCCGAGCAGATTCTGCAAATGACCTGGAGATTGCCGGCAAATGACTGGATTGTTGGGTTGAGTCACAAAGCATTGACTGAATTGCCTGAGCCAGCGCGGCGGCGTCTCCGGGCGGCACCAGTTTCCCTCGGTCGCCTATGGCAATTTCACGAATGCCGCCGACGTCGCTCGCGACAAAGCGTGTTCCACACGCGACTGCTTCAAGCAGCACATTTGGCAATCCCTCCGAGTGACTTGGCAGGACAACAAGATTCGCGGCTCGATACCAGTCGGGCAATTCCTTGTGAGGTTTGGAACCAAGACACTGTATTTTCCCTTGCAAGCCGCAACTCTGAATCTGATGTTCAAGTGACTTTTGTAACGGGCCCCGCCCGATGAGATAACACGAAAAGTCCATCTTTTCTTCACTGAATATCTTGCAGGCGCGGACCAGGACATCGACTCCCTTTACAGGCACGAGATTGCCGACAAAAACAATGATCGGCCTATCATCCGACAAATTGAGTCGGCGCCGCGCCTCTCCACGCGAGCTCGGACTGAACAAATCACTGTCAACACCATTGCTGACGACATAAACACGTCCAGAATCGATCCCAAGTCCAACAACTTGCCTGGCCAAATCTTCACTGACGGCTATCACACCATCAGCCTGGCACAAAGCTTCCCGGGTTCTTCGTTTGCGTGCGGGATGTTTGTCCAGCAAGTGGATATCCGAACCATGGACTTTTACGACCACGGGAAGATTGGCTTTGCGAGCCAGCTTCACGGCAGCCCAGCCATCGGGGTACGCCCACGTCGCATACACAATATCCGGATGAAACTCATTCAACGCCCGATCAAAAGCCCTGCCGATCGATTGGCGATAACAATGGCCATATGAACCGCGAAGTATCCTGGGAGGAAAAACATATCGCGGGTATTCGACCTGGATTCCATCGACAACCATCGACCGTTTTTTTGGCCGCCAATCGCTGTTTTGCCATCGTGATGACAGTTCATCGCTCCATGCGACAGGCGCGATGATTCTCAGCGAATGCTCCGATGCCAGGGCCGTAAATTGCTGCCGGTTGAAAGCAGCCCTTTCGGGTTGCCATGGCGTGGGAAAAAGATTGGTAATGCCCAGGATTCGCAAGACTAAATTCGCCTCAGCAATTGTTCGCCGACTCGTTTTACGGTACGCCCAATGCGTGATCGAAGCGGCCTGGCTGCGTCAATGTGGGGAATTGCGGCCGGATCCAGGTCTGAAAATCCGCTGGTCCGAAACTTGTCGCGATTATGGTTGAGGAATTCACAAACTCGATGGAAGCGTCGAACGACCGTGGAATCGGATCGGGCCGGGCGAAGTGGATGTTTTCGGTCGCGGATCAGCTCAAACCCGTGCGAAACCAGTACAAACGAAAACCAACCCGCCCGCCACGCCTGCATGAGGGCATTTTCCATTTCCGCCGCGGAGCACGCACATAACTGGGCGTGTCGATAATGCCCCGGCCAATCTTCGAAAAAGGAAATTGGGATTTCACAAACCCCGTTGATCTGCTTCGGTTGAAGCAGAATGCCGGCATCCTTCATGCCACAATCGGATTCGAGATAGCAGGTGTTATGGCTCGTGTCATATCGAATTCCATGGCGCGCCAGGGCTGCAAGCGTGTCAAGGTTCGCGCCATAGTTACCGGCGCGAAACGCGCATACATCGGTCGCGCCGCAAGCTTGCAGATTTCCAAGGCCGGCAGCAACCAGTCGAGCTTGCTCGTCCAGCGAAAAATCCTTCAGGTTTTGTCCCGTTCGTCCGGGCAATGGAGATGGATTCAACCATTCAAGCCATTCGCTGTGAACGTGCAATTGCACTTCGTGACCGCGCCCCTGAATAAATTGCACCAATTGCCGCAGGCGATCCATCCCGACAATCGGTGCCGAAAGCGCCTCGATAAAAAACACGGCCTTCAACTGATGGGCATCCAGCACGTCCATTTGATAGCCAACGCCAAATTCGCCGTCGCTGGTTTTGCCGTAAACATCCAGATCAAAGTCCGGTTGCAAGCCGGCCTCGCGCCAGTTTTTGGATGGCCAGGCTTCGGTATCGATCGTGATGAAGACATTCAACATGATTTGCTACGACGGTTGACCGACCGGCCAGCTTTTGATGGACAATTCTTCATAGATTGCCTCATATCCAGCGACCATCGCGCCAATCTCAAAATGGGCTTCCACCCGGGCGCGACCCGCCCTGCCCATTTGTTGACCAAGGCCGGGGCTTGTCCAAATACGCTCCATTGCGCCGGCCAATTCGGCGGGATTGCCGGTCCCAACCAGTAGACCAGTCTGTCCGTCAAGCACTACTTCCGGATTTCCGCCGACGCGCGTGGCCACTATGGGCAATCCGTGAGCCATCGCCTCCAGCAGACTCAATGAAAGTCCTTCGGTCAGCGATGGAAGAACCAGCATGCTCGCGCGGGCCATGACTTCGCGAATATCATCCACCTCACCCAGAAACCGGACTTGTGAATCAATACCCAATTCGCCGGCGAGTTGCTTGAGCGCCGCGCTGCGCGGACCATCGCCTGCAATGTCCAATCGAAATGCCGGATGCTGGCGCACGAGAATGGCGGTTGCACGCAGCAGCGTTTCCACGTCTTTTTCCGGGCTTAAACGGGCGATCAGCACAGCCGGCCCGTCTGCAACCGGCCCGTGATAAGCAAAGCGAGTAACGTCGATTCCGTTCCACACCGCGCTGACTTTGTGATTGGGTATTCCCTCGGTCTGCCGAAGAGCGGCGCTGTCTTTTGAGACGCAGATCACGCGATCAGCACATCGGCAGGCCTGCACAAACATAAATGTGTGCGTGCGGCTTGATCCGCATCGCTGGCCGTGACAGGTGTGCACTACGGCACGAACGCCCGCCAATTGCGCTGCGGGCCCGGCATAGAGCAGTGGCTTGGTGTTGTGCGTATGAACGATATCAACATTCCACTCTCGAAACAGCTTTGCCAGACGAAGCACCATCCCCGGCCTCAAACCCGGGGGCTCGTTCATGGCAAATACCGGCCAGCCCGATGCCTCGATTCCTTGCGCCAGGCTCCCGCGCCCCGTGATTGAGACAAAACGCAAATCAAATCGTTCGCGATCTGCCCTGCGGGCAAATTCGACAAGCAACTTCTCCAAGCCGCCTCGATCAAGTTGCAGCGCTACATGCACGACCTGCAATTTCGACTTATCGCTTGATTTGATTTCCTGTGGGGGTCGCACAGGCGATGTGACTTCATTGATGAAATGCCTTGACTTCCCGGCATTGCTCAAGGGTATCCTGTCAACAAAGTTGAAGTTCAAATGGATTCCATGTTCGTTGAGTCCCGCAAGCCCCGCCCGGGCGTTGAGGGCCACCGAATCGCGGGTCGCGCCCGCTTCCAGTTCCAGATTGACCTGCACCAGATCGAGCGACTTTTGCACCACCTGGAATTTTGCCACACCCGGAACTTTCGCCAGGCTGTGAATGAAAAAGATATCGTGAATCTCGCGCCCGCTCCGCGTGATCAATCGTTCTGAAACCCGCCCATTGATTGAGCGAAGCATCGGAAAGGCGCGGCCACAGTTGCACTTTTCAGAAGATAATACCCCTCGATCTCCTATGCGATATCGTATCAGCGGCATGTCATAACTATCCAAGTCCGTTACCACAATTTCGCCAACTTCATCGATAACCGGGCGATCGTTTTCATCCACCACCTCGACCAGAACATGATCGGAATTGATATGCAAGCCCCTGCGATGCGAACATTCGCTGGCGATATTCGAGAACTCGGTACTTCCGTAACGGTTATACACGGGACATCCAAAACTGGACTCGATAAACTGCCGCTGCTCTTCGACGAGCTGCTCAGCCCCGACGACAATTCCTCGTAATGATTTCGGCGGCTTGATCTTTCGGACTGCGATCACCTTGGCCATCTGATGGACAGCTGTGACGTAGGATTCAATGAACTCCGTACCAAATCGCGTCATGCGGTCCACATAATGTGCGAGTTGATCCGCCCCAATATCAAATGCCGATAGAAATTGATAATTCTGATAGGTCCAATAGACGAAACGGCCAAGCTGTATATGTAATTTGCGAGGCGGCAAGCGGCCCCAGATCAAGGTGGTTCGCGTTCCGATCGGCTTGCCAATCCATTCCTCCGCACGAAATTTGATGGCCTGCCTCCGGCAGACTGTATCCATGCTTTTGAAAAACGAGACGGGCTCGCCGGTCGAGCCGCTGCTTGTCGTCGAATACAGGCGCGGTCTGGGACTGACTTGCGAGAAGAATCCGTTGCCTGCGCTGCGAATTTCCTGTTTACCGATCCGGATTCCGGCGTTCCGCAGGATGGAAATATCCTCGACTCGTGCGGGATCGATGCTATGCTGTTGGAATAAATCGCGATAAAATGGCACGTTGACTGCGCAATGCTGAACAAGCGCCGCCAGTTTTTGCCGCTGCAGCGCAGCCAGTTCATCCGCGGACATCCATTGCTGCCGCGTGACCCGGTCATACCAGCATAACGTGCTTCGACGTCGCAGCACGCAGTGCAGCGGGAGGACCAGGTTTCTATAGATGCTCCGATAGCTCATATGGCCAAGACTCACGATACGGCTTCGCCGGCAAAGAGTTGCGTCACCGTCATTCTGACACGCTGCACGATGGCGAACATCTGCCTTACTCCAACGACGATGATGCTGCTTGTGATCGAATAGGCGAGGCCGAATACTCCTCCGTAGCAGAACAGTTCCAGCCAGTTATTTGGAGGCCGCTGCCGGAGCAGCGCCGCCATCCCAGCGGCGGGAACGGTAATCGCCAGGATCGGCGGCATCAGTGCGTGCATGAAATATCGCTGGACCGAAACATTGAGCACGCCGCAACAGTAAACGATCGGCAAAACGCCCCGGCCGAGCGTGCCCGGTATCGCCAGGCCGAGACATACGCCTGCAATTCCAAAGCTCCTGGCGAGAAGAAGTCCTAATACAATGACGACCACTGTTTCAATCAGGCTTGCGCACGCCACCACACGATGGCGATCCCTGCCAAGCAATATGCTGTAGGTCACCCATTGCGACATGGGAAGGATTTCGCCCAGCGCCAATATCCCTGCCGCGCCCGAAGCGCCCGCCAATGCCGGGCCCATCCAAAACGTGATGAATGGCCGAGCAAATAGGACAATGGCTGTGACAAAGAAAAGAGAAAGCGCCAGACAATACTTGCCGCCTTCGATGAATAGAGTCTGCTGAGATTCGTGCTGTTCATCCGCATGCAAAGCCGTGGCTGTCGGAGTCACCACTCCGATGCCGACCGTGGAAATTCCCTTTGCATAACCCACCAATCGCGAAGCCACACTGTAAGGCGTGACGACGTCGGTGCTCAACCTCGCCCAGACCACCAGCGGACCGCTTTGCGTGGTGGCTCGTGTTCCAATGCTCCAAATGAATTTCCAAAGACCAAATCCAAACAGTTCGCGACTTGCCGAGGTAGTGATATGCGAAGGACCAATCCGCAGATTCCGATCCATTCGAAAACATGCAGCGGCCTTGGCAATTTCGCTTAGGATCGTCCCGGCAAACACCACCGCCGCGACCGTCACCAGCGAACCGCCATGCCGGACAAGGTAAATCAGAACAGCCGTTTGCAATATATCATTCGCAACATCGATGCTGTTCAATAAATCAAATCGCTCATAGGCCCACAAGGTCGCGTCGAAAACGCTCATGACCAGCGTGCTTGCAACAGTCAACCCGGATAACACCAAGGCCAGGCGGGCGCTAGCCAATTGTTCGGCCGGCACTTCGCCAAAACGTGTAAACAAAGCCAGCAAGATCAGAGTGGCCAATACGGTAATCACCGCGGCAGCCGCAAGAATGGCCTGCGCTGTGCTGAGAATCGCATTAACCGAAGCCTGGTCGCCACGCGTTCGAAAGAATGCAACATGACGCGTGATCGATGACCGCAGTCCAAGATCAATCAGGTTGAAATAACTCGTCATTGACGCGATCAATATCCACAGACCGTAGGTGCTGTCGCCGAGATGATTGACCAGAAACGGTGCAGTGATGAAACCAGCGATCATCCCGCTCGCCATGCCGGCGCCGCTCCAGACTGCATTCCTCGCGATGACTCGTTTGAAACCCATGTTTACGCGGTAATAGAAACAGCGACGATGTTGTAATTTCTATTGCCTTCGATTTGGCTGACTACACTTCGATCGGTGAGTCGATATTGGACGACTCGGTCGAGCCATCCGCGTTTGCGTGACAGTTCGAGCAATCAAAATCCGTTGCCGCGCCATACACCCGGCATGTTCTCAATTCCGTTTGAAAAGATGAACGAACACGAAAACGCCACCCAGAAATGCAAAACTCAGCCCGAGCAACTGCAGGATGAGCGTTCGGTTAATTCGCGGTCGTGATGGCGAAGTCGCGGGAATAACCAGGCAAATTAATACGGCTGCCAGGCCAAGCATCATGTAGGTTGGCGGCACGTAGGAACGGGATAACGACATCATGCCCGCCACCCAGGTACAAAGCATGGCAAACAAATATGGCCGCAAATGGTCCAGTTCAATATCGTGCACCTCATGATCGAAGGCTGAACGATTGAATTGCATCCAGAAGATCGGCCAAACCGCCAGGAAGAATGCGCCAAGAAAGAGCGTTCCACCCAGAAATCCAAGCTCAGCAAAACAGTGAACAAACGAGTTGTGAGCAACATAACCCTGTAGCTTTAGAAAATTACCCTGGCCGATCCCAAATAGCGGCGATTGAGTGAAAAATGAGAGACCTTCCACCCAAAATTTGAGTCGCAACTGCGTCGTGGTTCGGCGCATCATATGGATGTCGGTTTGACGGCCTGAAAACAAGATGAGGATCACGGGCAACGCAATCGCGCCAAGCACAATGCTTTTCTTCCAGCCAAACCGGGCGAAGAAAAACGCGCCCAATCCGGCAAGCAGTGCAAGAAATCCGCCGCGCGATTGAGTCAGCAAAAGCCCATATCCGCAGACCATGAGCGCGATGGCCGCCAGCGCAGAATGCGTCCATCTTGCCCTGCCGCGCATTCCCGCCCCATCGATGATTGGGTACAGGCAGAGCATCATGGTCGTAGCGGCAAGCACGGCAAGATCGTTCGGATCGTGGAACAACCCCGCGCCGCACATCCGATACTGCGTGATAATCTCACCCGCTGTCGCGGCGAGTTTCTGCTCTTCAACCGGTCTCATCGCGGCCAAATCAATGATGAATCGTTGTTGCAGAACGGCCAGTCCAATATGTACGAAGGCGCAGAATCCAACAAACCAGAGAAACCGCCGAAGCCGCTGCGGCGAGTCGATCACGGCGACAAGAAGCAGATAATAAAAAATCCACCGAAAGAAGTCGCCACCGCTGTTTATCGCGGCAGAAACCCTTAGATGAGCAAGCTGCGACAGGATCACGGCTGGGAGAAGCAGGATCACGCAGGCCGTGATCGGATTGACGCGCAAGGATCGCCATGTCAGATGATCGAGCATCTGCCGAAAGGAAAAGATCAGACACAGGCCCGAAAGAACCCCAAAGACCGGCCAATTCTCCAGGCGTGGAACGATATCCATGGGCCTGATGAACAGCACGCCATTGGCGAGTACAAAGAGGACAAAAGCCACATTTGACAGTTCGCCCGCAACAATTCGACCGAACCAGTTTCCAAAAGCCGAATCGCCGTGCACGGGGGATACATTTGCTGTTGGAATCGAAGGACTCGTTGCGTTAACCGTTTCCATGAATGGTCCAATCCTGTGGCGCAGCTCAAGTGACGGGAATTTCCGATTCTTCGCTGTCCGTTAGGTCGCGCATCTCATCGTCGTTCTCAGCAGCCATGCCGTACGGGCTGACCATGCGCCTGCCGAGCGAATGAAAGACAACGCCGCACAAATAAAGAAGAGTTGAAAGTGCAATGCGAGCGTCGAGCCATGGATTGACTTCGCGAATATAATAAAGGTCATACGCCAGTTTTCGGCGGACCGTGTGCATGCCGGTGTCCGATGGAAGTTGAGTTTGTGCCAGTCCGGTCATGCCGGGATGAATTTGCAGTCGTTCGCGAAACCGGGGAATCGTATTCTCGATCTGCTTGCATATTTCAGGCCGTTCCGGTCGCGGACCGATCAGGCACATATGTCCCTGCAGGACATTGAGCAATTGGGGCAATTCATCCAGATGCGTTTTTCGCAGAAATCGGCCGACGCGCGTGATGCGATTGTCATTCGGCATCGACCAGACCGGGCCGGTTTCGGCTTCGCAGCAATGTCGCATCGTTCGCAGTTTATGCATCAGGAAAATGCGATGATTGCGTCCAACGCGCGACTGCGAATAAAAGGCCGGACCCGGCGAAGTAAACTTGACCAGCGCCGCCAGCAGCGCCAGCAGTGGAAGCACCAGGACAAACAGAACCAGTGCAATCGCTCGTTCCACGCCTGCCTTCAGCGGCAAATACCATTGAAAGCGCGGAACAACCGGCGAACTTTGCAGATCCATTTCGTCACCGGCAATCGGCGCAGACTGTGATTCTGAATTGATTCCTTCCAACGACATTTTTCACCCAACCAACTGCGAAATGCGACAGATTATGGAGCCAATCGACGTGGTTCATCAATGGGATCAAGCAGCGACCGGTCGATCTCAAGACTTACTGCCTGGCCGAGCAATTGAACGCCGAGTATCAGACGATCTTCCATGCCATGCCTCAGGATCAGTCCCTGCAATCCTCGAAACGGACCCTCTCGAACCTCGGCCCTGCGCCCACAAACCAGATTTGAGCACTGGCTAAGCGGAGCATCATGCTGAAGTACAAAGCAAAGTTGCTGGAGTTCCCATTCGATGCGAGCCTGGTCGGAAACTCGAATCAGATTGGCCACTCGGCTCGTGCGGTCGGCAATATACGCCTGTTCGATGGTTCCCCACAGGAAAAGATATCCCGGGAACAACGGCTGCGCGACTTTTTGTTTTTGAAGACCGTGATAGCGAATTTGTTCGCTGAGCGGCAGGAAATAATCGATGCCGACAGCTCTCAGATCGCGCGCCAGCGCTTTCTCCTGACGGGATTTGACGTGAAGCAGGTGCCATCGCGCACCATCCGACTCCAGTGATTCGCGGCCTAGCGGATCGAGAACCGTACTGCTCGATATTTGCAGAGAATCTGATATCAATTTCGACCCTTCCACCGATTCTAAACAGGCTCCGCCCCCGTGAGCACAGGACGCCCTGTCTCTAATCGGCGAAAAAACGAGGTGCTCTCAGTCAAAAACTACCAATAGCACAATTACCAAAATGGAGCGGGTTCCGTACAAGCAGTCTTCAGCCGGGAATATTACCGGGCATGCTCGCTTTGTAAACCGGGAAATATTTGCCGGATATGATGTGCAGCACGCCGCGCAGAGGGATTAACAATTAAAGACGGTGTTCAGACCACCTACTCCTTTGTAGCGGCCGCATCAGGGCGGGATTCCAAATCAGCGGGAATTTGTTCAGAGCGGAAATTGCTTGAAATCAATCCTTCGATCAATTGCTTGGACAGCTCGATGTTTTGCGCCTTTATTTCCTGCGCAAATAGTTTGGCTACTTCCAAGGCGCCGTACGAAGTAAGATTTGAATCGTCTGCGTAAATCTTCCTCGAATTCGGCTCGCCTGTCTTTTCAAGGAATGCCGCGCACTTTGCACTCAAATCGATCAGTGGAATTCTCTCGCGCTGAGCAATTTCACGAACCGTTGCAACATTTTGCGATTTCCGCGATGGCGAACTCACCAGAGCGATGGACGCATGATGTTTTCGAGCTTCATCGATATATGTCATCAACGATGCTGAATCCGCGTCGCTAAACTGAACAAGAAGATAGTCTCCTGCCTTCATTGTCCTTGTAACAGCATCCAAACCGCGCGAGTCGATAAACGATTTTGCAGTTTGATTTGTGCCTGCAAAGTTCGCGATGGCAACCTGTCCGGGCTGAAAGAGAACAGGCAGCATTTGTCCCCAGCCAGCGGCCGGAATTTCCAAATCGGCCGCTAGTGAATCGCCAACCACATACACCGTGATCGCATGATCATTGGGCTTGATATCGAGCTTCATCATCGAAGGATTTATGCCGACAAACTCCAGGTTCAATCGGCCATCCGAATCCAAGGCATTGCCAGGCCCGCCATGTCTTACATTGACGGTAAAGGTGTTTTGCAGCGCCTGTCCACCGCTGCCCGCGTGAACGCCAAGCAGCATCGTCCGATGCCCTTCCGCTTTGAAGGTCGCCACCGATTCGCCCTGCGTGCCGCCCGGTAAAACGGTGACATCGTAGTTTCCGTCAGGCAGGTTCACGTCAAATCGAAAATACCTGGGCGCGGTCACGCCGCGCGACGTGCCAAAGAGAGTGGGTGAATCGATAAATCCAAATCCCGCATCGGGCTCATAAAACCCGGGCGGCCGAATGACCGGACGATCGCTATTGGGATTTCCTTCGAATGCAAAATGAAGCGTCCTGGCTCCGTCTGGATAAAACACGCCGCTCGTCGCGCGCGAAATGGCGATGGTCAGCAACACACATGCGAAACCGGCTTGTTTTGCGCGCCTTATAACACTGTTCATGTTGGCTCTGCCTAGTAGTGCGTGTGATTTGAAATCGAATGTGCCCGATAGACCGGATCAATCTTCGATGGCGCCGGTGCGTGGTTCTCTACGCCTTTGTAACCATAGATTCGCACGATTCCACCGCGCCCCACCGTAATCACCTGGTCGTTGCCGATTCCCAGAAAATCGAACATATGAAACGCTTCTTCGGGAAATGCCAGCGTTCCCCTTCCATCCGGCTCGATACGAAACCGTTGCCAGAACAGCATATTCTTACCTTCACCCTTGAAGTCGCCTTTCACAAAATTGGGGTTGCCGGGAATCGGATTGTTAGGCCAAATTCCAAGGCGGTTGCCGTTGATGTCATACCAGCGAAGCAATGCGCCAAGTCCGCCGACATAAAAACGCGAACTTGCCACCACCTGCGGACCCAGCACGTCGCTGCGATAGTTCCCGGCCTCTATCTTCTGATTGTGATTGGCAAATCGCTGCCACAGCAGTTTGCCCGTCAAAGCGTCGTAAATCACCGTGCCCACATCCGACTGCCCGGCGACGATTTCCAGTCTGCCATCACCATCCAGATCGACAAACCGGGCTGAATCGACATGATCGTGATTGTCGGGAAATTTGTCGTAGTTGTTCCAGATCTCGTGTCCATTGGCATCGAGCATCACGTGGGAAACGTAAACTTCGTCGATGCCATCCCCATTGATGTCGTTCGGGTAAATGTAATGCCCATGATAATCCTTCAATCGCGGATGGCTATAAGACCATAGTAAATTCAACGTCGGGCCATATGCGTTGACTGAAACCGTCCCACCCGAATCGGTGTAAACAATCAGGCTATCCGGGTAGCCGGGATGCAAATGTGCAATGGCCGTTCGGAAATTGTTGTAAACATGCGGCAGCGGCTGAGTGGGCCATTCCACCTTATACTTGATCTCGCCCGTCATCCCGTCGGCCATCGTGAGATATTCCTTGCCCTCGATCATGCGCCAGGCGATGACTTCGGCTTTGCCGTCCTGATCGAAATCCCACACATTGCCCGGCGCTTCGAATTCTGATCGCTGCACCGTCCCTGCCTGCGGCGCGTCATAATGCCAAAGCTCCTTGCCTGAATAATCAAATGCAAACGTGGAATAGTTTGGAGTCAGTACGACCAGGTCATATTTTCCATCGCCATTGAGGTCGCCGAACTTCACGCCGTCGATCTGCACGGGAAGGAGATATTCCTTCAGCAACACGATGTCGTCCGGATACTGCAGTGCCGGCAAATCAGATTCCGTGAGTTCAGCATTGGGTGACAGAAACACGCCGTCTATCGAACTGCCCGGGTGAATTTCAGTGAGCGTGATTTTCAAAGGCCCCGATTGAAGCTGAAACGCTCCGCCATATTTGAGCGTGCCCGCTGTTGAGTCGCCAAAAGTTTGTGCGCTCAATGTGTTATCGACAGAAACTTTGAACGAACTTCCCTCGGTCATGCTTCGAGAGCGTACATACAGGTGCCAGGTTCCCGCGCGGGGGATATTGGCGCTGGCGGAAAATGGGGTGGCAGCGCGAAGGTTAATGGTGAAGTTTTCAAACGTGAAAGCAGGCCTGACGATGGCTGGGGCGGTGGCAGTTGCGCCGCCCCGCCCGCGGCCTCGCCCGCCTCCTCCCAAACCATTGGTCGCGGTATCACCATCGGGTAATTCGGCCAGGAACTGAGCCGCATCAATGACGACGATGCCTGCCCGAACTGGCGCCGCCGCGCGGACCTGCAACGGCAAAAACGCCACGATCATTCCAATAACGATCCATTTCATGCCCAACTCCGCTTCAACGTGATTTATTACACCCAGGCCCCTAATTCGTTATGGCAAAGCGCTTGGCTGACAGTAGACTTACATCAGAGGATAAATATATCCGATTTAATAATGGGCTTTATGAATGTCTCTTCCGTTTCGCAATATTCACCCACTCTCGCCAAGGCAACACCTCGGCGAATGATCGATCTCAAGACCCTGCAGCCTGAAGCAACGTTCCTGCGAATCCTCGGCGTGAACTATGTTCACGTGAAAACTGCTGATGGCGGAGACTTATATCTCACCGAATACGGCGTGCCTTTCATCCGGCATCTCGACCCGCGCAACTGGTACGAAGATCCCTGGTTCGCCGCCAATCGCCAGCAATTGCCCGGCACGAGCACGGTCTATCGCGTGCCCACAAAACCGATCGACCAGCACCGCATCAAGAGCATCGACCTGGTCGTTAAATGGTCGCGTGTCGGTCAGGATGTCGTGCTCGACACGTTTACGCTTCAGCGAAATATCAATGCCGAGTTCAATACGCCCTTCGAAGAGTTCGCGCGGGTCGAAGAACTGCGGCTCGGCGAGCAGGGGCCGAGCGATATCAGAATTCTTACTCAAAAGCCGCTGGCCATTTATGTTCCGCCGGAACAGATGCAACCGTGGCAAACCGGACGATCCAAACAAAGGTTGCTCGCCAAGAAAGCGCGACATCCGGGCGTGGAGATTGACGTGCTGAGGTCTTACATCATGCTTTTCGGCTGGATCGACGGCATCAACGCCGTCGAAGCATTTCAACGATGCATCTATGACACCGAGGAGCAGAAAAAACAGCTTGAGCAGTTGACCGTGCGCATCGACAAGGAACTGGCTGACAAAGGTTTTGTGGTGGCGGATCACAAACCAACTCATTTGATCCTCCGGATGAGCGATGACTACCAGGTTCTTCGCCGTCGCGATGGACGAATCGTTTACGCGCTGGTGGATTATGAATTACTCTCGCGCACCGATGCATATGAAGATAAGGTACGCGCCGCCAAACGCAGAGAATATCTGGTCCGGCAGCGCGATCGTTTTGCGCATCGCTCCGCGGACCAATATCCCGATCAAGTCAAGCCGGCGCGAATTCTGGATGTGGATTACGTTTTTGGTCGCGCTGAAAGCACCAGCGGAACGCTCTGGGTGGTGGGAAATGATCCGGAGCTCTTTGCATATTTTCTTCCCGAACGATGGCGCAATAGCCAGCAGGTGAGATTGTCAGGCAAAAGCCGGACGTATTACGCGCAAACCAAGGACCGGATTCATCTGGTGTGGAAAGTTTCTCGTGTCGGCGAAGTACCGCCTGGCGATCTGGGCGACCCAGAATACAAGAAACTGCTGCTTCAAGGTTTCAACAGCCCGTTCGAGGAGGTATCCCTTGCGATCAAGCTGGCCCAAAAGGGTGGAAATACGGTTTATCCGCGCGCCATATACATGACCGCCAGCCCGGGCAACGTCAGCGGAGTGGTGCAGGACGCGAGGCGATTTGAACGGATGTGCAATATTCACTCGCCAATGAAATTGCCCATCATGCCCATCGATCACGACTACATCACGATCTGGGGATATTGGCGCGGGCTTGACGATTTAGCAGCCGTCGATGACACGATGCTTTGGATTCCGATTGACATCGACGGCGCAACAAAGAATGGGTTGATCGACGAGCGCACCGCGCTGAAGATCATGCAGCGACATGCAGCACGGCTGGCAGGCATTGGGTTTTGCGATACGTTGCTCACTCCCGACCATGTGCTGATCTCTTACGTCCCGGCAGGCTCCATTAAAACCACGCCGGACGGGCAAATCGAAACACGCCAGTGCAATTTTGAAATGGTCCGGGAAATGTGATCTTCTTTTGATCATTCTTCACAGAATTGCGCCAATCACGCGCGTTTCGCGCAACATCGCAGAGATATGGGTAGGACGATGTTGCATATGACTCAACTCGATTCGAACCGGGACATTCAATATTTCATTGATGAGAGAGGAGCGGGACGGAAGACATGGGCTAGGCGGCGATGGGAGAGTTGTCGATGGTATTTCGAATGATTCCGAAATAGTTGCGCGACAGTTGATCGCGGTCAAAGTTGGTGTGAACGTAATCGTATCCGTTGCGTCCAAGCCGCCGAGCCAGTTCGCGGTCGGTGGCGAGACGTTCAATTGCGGCAACGAGTTCGTATTCGTTTTCAGGTTCGATGCAAATACCTGCCCGCGCTTGCTCGACTAGACCCGCGGCATGTCCGCGCACGCCAAGGATGATTGGGCGCGCCATGCCGGCGGCTTCGAAAATCTTGGAGGGAAGCACCGACTCAAACAATTCCTTTTTGCGGAGATGCACCAGACAGACATTCGATGCAGCGATAAAGCTCGGGACCATCGAGCGATCCACCCGCCCCGTGAAAATGATGTTGTCCAGATTTTCCTTCAAAGCCATCTGTTGCAATTCATCACGGGTTGCGCCATCCCCGACGAGAAGAATTCGAATATCGTCTCGGCTCCTGGATTTGAGCAGCACAGCTGCGCGAAGCGCCACTTTAAGTCCCGAAGCCATGCCGATCGTGCCTACATAGGAACAGACGAATTTTCCTTCCAAGCCATAATGTTTGCGAATTGAACTTCCGCTGATGTGCGGATCGAACAGTTCGCGATCGACGCCGTTGGTGACGATATCGATTTTATATGGAGGAACATGTCGCTCAACCAGTTTTTCCTTATAGCCGGCGCCGACGGTTACAATGCGAAAGGCGCTGGCGTACATCTGTCTTTCCATGCGCTCCAGCAATCGGAATGCGATATTGCGCTTGCTGGCGCCAACCGCCTGTATCGATTCCGGCCAGATGTCGCGGATTTCCAGGATAAATGGGATTCGCTTGAGCGCTGTCACCATCACCCCTGCCCAGCCGCAAAAGAACTGCGGGGATGTTGCGATCAAGACATCCGGCCGGCGGATATATAGGGCGACCAATGTGGATGCGATCATGTAGGAAATGAAGTTGACTGCACGCCTCCATTTGCCCTTGTTGGCGGCAAGGAATGTTCCAACCCGCAGCACCTGTATGCCGTCGATGTACTCCTGCTGAAGCGGCCAATTGCGGTAGCCGGGGTAAACGCGTCCACTCGGATGATTGGGCGCGCACGTGATGACTGTCACCTGGTGTCCATCCCGTACCCAGCGCTTGCAAATGGCGTGAACCCGCGAAGCCGGCGCGTTACCTTCAGGAGGAAAGTAATGTGAAAGATATACAATACGTGTGGAGGGCGCGAATTCGCACAAGGCGGGCGCGTCATCGGTTACCAGCCTCATTCGTGCAGGCTGATGATCCCGCATCCAGGGCAGAGGATGTACTCGTTCGGCCAAACCCATGGTTAAACCACAATGTTATGGTGCGTATATAACTCGAAAGCCGAATTCGATCTCTCGATGAAATTCACCCGAAAACGCGATCGCCTGGTTCGCGATGCAGCATCCGAATGTCGGACAATAGAAGGAATCTTCGATGGAAAGTTGCCCCGGACCATGGAAACAAACGGAAAACGTTCCGCCCGCAAACTTCAAACGTACGCGATCGGCAGCCAGTTCTTCGATCGAGCATTCGGGATGCAAATGCAATCGAGAAACAAATTGATGCCTACGCGATCCGCAAAGCGTGTCCTTCACTTCCAGGATTCCGCGGTTCCACCAGCGGAAACGACGGCGATGAATGGGTCCCCTATCCAATATTCGGTATCCATCGTGCGAAGCGATTAGCGCAAATCCATCACCCATCGGCGCAAATTCCGCCTGCCGGATCTTGCCCCGCCTTGCTACACGGAAAACGTCCCAGAACTCGGCTTGATCCTGACCATCAACTTCAACTGTGTTGTGGGCGCGGGTCGAGCGGCAGTAATCTCGCATGGAGCCGGAGTTGTAGTCATATGTACCACTGTCGATTATTGCGCGGTGTCCCCCCAGTGATAGCTCGAACGACAGCATATCTCCGTGAGAATGCCCAGGCTGATAATCTGGACCGAGGAGACCGGCGTCACAAACAATGTAATGATTATCATCTGTGCACGCTCCAAAATAACCCGAATCCGGCAGAGCAAAAGGTCCCACAGGATTATCTGAGGAAACGCCAAGGAACTTCGTAACCTCTGCCGACTCGTTGTAGATGCCCAGCCCACTGTCATTCAATAAGGCCAATTGTCCGTCCGGATGAGACAACATCGATTGGACATTTCGCGACTTGGCAAGCGGACCTTCCACGATCTCATCAATGCGACTGTCGCCAATGTTCCCTAGCATTGCCAGGAGGTATACCAACCTGCTGTGATACATCGGAGAACGCTCAAAATGTCCGCCATCCGGCAGGACTTGCTCATCAAGCTGCTCTCGGAGCAAGGATAATCCATTCTCAAACCAGCGAGCCGCGTGTGGTCCCGCGAAACATGCGCCGACCGTTGCCAACGCGGCTGCGTTCTCTAACAAGTGGTTACCCATCAAATGCGTTTCGATATGTGACTCAAGCCAATCAGCTTGCTGCGCGATGCTCGAAAACAGGCGACTCGATGAAGCAATGTCTGATTGTAGTTCTTCCCGGAATCGAGCGAAGAACACGCCGCACCAATTCATCAAGCGAAGAGAAATGGGATAGGATTCCCAAGCCACCGGCACGCGATTCAGCGTACAGCGTTCGATCCAGTCGCTCATCAGAGTCAAAGCATCAGAATAATCCAATGCCCACAGATAGTCGAAATAATGCAGGTTGTACGTCCATAGCTTGGGCAATCCTGGCGGATTCCAATTCGCTGGCCAGCCAACCCGCTCAGACCTTCCGAGAAAGCGAAAACTCCCGTCCAGCATTTGTCTCGAATTGTTTTGCTGGACAGGTGGGAGAAACTCGCGTTTGGGATGCCAATGACATTCGTTGCGGACAGCCGGGTGTGGCGGAGCCGCAATGCGCGGACTATTCCACATTTTTCCAAGACGATGCCGTAGTTGTCCGGCAATCTGTCCCGATCTCAAGTATCGAATTGTATGAAAAAGCCGAGATGCGTGATTTAGCGTATTCACAGTTGAACCGGCCTGCCGGTTTGAATGGATTCCATAATCGCGAAAGTGACTTTCGTTGTTCGCACCGCGCTTTCCATCGGAATTGGGGCAACTCCACCACGTTTGATCGCGTCGATCAAAGCGGAGAGTTCACAATGAAATCCCTTGTCCTGCTTTGTTCGCAACGTCGGCCGAGTGTCTCCTGCAAAAGTCGTCGTTTTGAAATCGTCGACGATCGCCACCCGACCATCACCGAACACTTCGATTCGCTCCTTGGGAAGCATGCTCGGGCCACCGGAAACGTATTGAATCGTCGCGACCGAGCCATCCTGATACCGCAGTGTCGCGACGACATTTTCCGCCATTCCGGTGCGCTCGGCGGTAACGATTATGGGCACCGATCCGATGATATATTCGCACCAATCAACGAAATGACACACTTCTCCGATGATTCGACCGCCACCGAGTTTCTCATCGTTAATCCACGAATTCTTCGGCAGTGTGCCCGCATTCACGCGATAGGTAATCAACATCGGAGAAGTCCGACTCGCAAAACATTCGCGAACAGCATGAGTATGCGTCGAAAATCGTCGGTTGAATCCAACCATCATGCAACGATCCGAATGCTTCCCCATCGCTGCGCTGCAGTCCTCCAATTGCTGACGTGTAATGCAAAGCGGCTTTTCCACAAAAATATGTTTCCCTGCCTCAAGCGCCTCACAAACAAACGCAGAATGCGAATCGTGACGAGTCGCAATGAGAACAAGATTGATATGCGGATCACTCAGCAGTTTTTGCGAATCAGTGGTGGCATATGCAAAACCATGCCTGGTTGCTGCTGTCACGCCGCTTGCACCATTGCTCGTGCAAATGCCGATCAACTCGATTCCGTCGATCTTCTTCAGCGTTGGGATAAGTACACCCTGAGCGAAGTTGCCCGCACCGACCAGACCGATGCCGATTCGATCGCTGGCGGTGATCGATCTCATTTCCACCGTTCGGCCACTTGCTGTATCGAGATGCCGATCTGAATAGTTGATGATGACACCAAGAGCGCTTCCGCCCGGCAGTTCATATGCTGCCAGCGCATCATCAATCGCAAATCGATGAGTGATTAGTTTCGAAGGCGTTACTTTCCCTGTGGCGACAAGTTGCAGGAAAGCCGACATGTTTCGTTGCTCGGTCCAGCGGACATGAGCGATCGGATAGTCATGGCCACCCTCCTCATAATTTGGATCGTATCGTCCGGGCCCATACGACATGCTCAATCGCAGGTCGAGTTCCTTTTTATAAAACGATTCTCGCGGCACATCCATGCCAACCTGGCCAACAACCACCACTCGCCCTTTTATTCGACAGATTTCCGCAGCCTGTTCGATTGGGGCATTGGATGTCGTCGAAGCTGTGATGACCACCGCGTCCGCGCCAATTCCATTTGTCATTGTTTCAACTGCATGCGTCAACTCCTCAGGAGAACAAGCCTTGGTGCCAAAACTCTCGGCAAGTTTCCGACGATCCAAATCTGGATCAGAACCGAACACTTCGCAGCCGCAGGCTTGCAGAATCTGAACAGTGAGCAGTCCGATCAATCCCAGTCCGATGACAACGGTACGCTCTCCGAGTCGTACATCTGCCTGTCGAACGCCTTGCATCGCGATTGCTCCGACCGTTGTGAATGCGGCATCTTCATTGCTGACGTTGTCGGGCACGCGAGCGATCAGGTTTTTCGGCACGAAATTGGCTTCTGCATGGGTTGCGTAACCCGCGCCGCCGCAAGCCACTCGTTCACCGGGTCGCAGGGTCGGTTCGGTGGATTCAACGATCGTTCCAGCGCACGAATACCCCAGTGGAATCGGTTGATCCAGCTTCGCGAATACCTTGCCCAATGTCGCACTGAGGCCTTCAGTCTTGATCTTCGCGATTACTTTTTTAACAAGGTCCGGCCGCGCACGAGCCTTGCCGAAGAGTGACTTCTGTGCCAATTCCGTAATCATTCGTTCAGTGCCGATGGAAATCAGCGATGCGCCGGTTTGCACGATCGCCCCACACCCTCGCATGGCTGGCGCAGGCACATCCGCCAGCCACAATTCTCCCGTGCGATAAGATTGAAGAATCTGCTTCACAATTCGGACGGTTTCGGACTTGAAGGTTGCAAGCGCTCAGCCGACCGGTGCATGCCCCGGCCGATCAATGAAAGTTTGCATCCAGCATTCCAGCGTCAGCAATGCATAGATCAAATAAGAATGGTCAGCTCGCTTTGCGCGATTCTCTTCCAGTATTTCGCCTACTGCTTGAGGATCAAACAATTCACGCTCGCGCAGTCGTTCTTCGGAAAGAAATTCACTGATCATTTCATCCAGGTCGCTGGCAATCCATTTTCGCAGCGGCGCCATGAATCCGGTTTTGCGCCGATGCACGACATCGTCCGGCAAATATCGACTCATGGCTTGTTTGAGAATGTGCTTTGTCACTCCTCGCTTCATCTGATGACGTTGGGGAATGGACGCACACAGCCGCATCAGGTCGAGATCGAGAAATGGCACGCGTACTTCGACCGAAGCGGCCATGCTTGATTTATCGGTATACAACAAATTGTGACAAGCAAGAAAAGTTTGAATCAGCACATGCGAATGACGATTCAACTCGCCTTTACCTGAGAAAGAATCAAAGTATCTGGAGATCGATTGAAGCGTCTCCGGCGAATCATCGGCTCCTAGAAGTCGCGAACGCGTTTGCGGAGAAGACCAGTCAACCAGCGCAAGATGCCGTGCGGCTCCCTTTTGCCCAAGTCCCCGCCGAAACCTCGCGGATCGTCGGACCAGCGGATGATCGCTTCCGAGCAGCGGACCAAATGCGCTGACCGCTCCGGCAGCGGATTGGAGGATGCGCGGCAACTGTTCGTACTGATACAGCGCCTGGTGGCTGCGGTATCCGAAGAATACTTCGTCGCCGCCCATTCCTGACAACAACGCAGTCGTCCCGTTTTGCCTTGCCGCCTGTGCGATCAAATAAGACGGGAACACCGCCGGATCAGCATCCGGCTCGTCAAGATGCCAAACCATCTTGGGAAGCAGATCGGTCACGTCCGGCCGAAGAACAAACTCGTTCAGCCGAACATCCAAGTGTTTTGCGACCTTTTGAGCATACGGATAGTCATCCACGAATCCGTCGCTGCTGGCATCATCTGGGTGAAGGCGAGACGTATAACACTCGATTGGCCTTCCCGGATGAACTTCCCGCATGCACGCGACAAGGCTGGATGAATCGATGCCGCCGGAAAGAAACGCACCCATCGGCACATCCGAAACCATTTGCCTGCGAGTGACGCGCAGAAACGTATCGTGAACACGATCGATCCATTCGGCTTCGTTGGTCGATTCATCGGGTTCGTAATTCAACGAAAACCAGCGCCGCATGAATGCCCGGCCATTTTTTATCGAGATGCAATGGCCGGGCTCGAGCTTTTGAATTCCCTGGAGCATCGTTTCCCGACCCGGAATCCAGAGAAACGTGAGAAACTGCCCGATGAGATCGCGATTCAATTCCCGCGGAATTTCGGGTATTCGGAGAAGCGCTTTGATTTCCGAAGCAAAATAGAACGCGCTGCCGCTGTTCCAGTAATATAGCGGCTTGATCCCGGCATGGTCGCGCGCGATGAAGAGTTTGCGCTGCCGCGCATCCCAAATGGCAAAAGAGAACATGCCATTCAGATCTTCCAGCATGTGCTCGCCCTGCTCTTCATACAAGTGCACGAGGATTTCCGAATCCGTATTGCTTTGAAGGACATGCCCAAGCTCGATCAGATTTTGGCGAAGATTCTGATAGTTATAAATCTCGCCGTTGAAGGTAACGATGATGCTGCCATCCTCGTTGGACATGGGCTGATTGCCGGCTTTGGTCAGATCAATGATCGCCAGTCGCCGATGACCAAGCCCGGCCAACGACTCGGGATCAAACCATTGGCCGACATCGTCAGGCCCGCGATGCGACATCGCAGCCGACATTTTCCCGATTAACTCAGGACGATCGTCACCGACAAATCCGCAAATTCCACACATGGCTTAAAGAGATGCCTCCGCCAGCTTGGCCTTGATATGAATTTGCTGCGCCGCCCGCAACTGACAGTAAACGAGCCCAATCCGACCATCGAGAAAGCCGAGCCGAATAAAATAGAGATAGCAAAATCGCGCGATGGGCCCTGAACCGAAGCGAGCGCTAATCCGCTTAATACAGCGACGACGAAGAATGGGATCGCCAAAAAGGTCGCGAAGATTTAGCGGCTCGTTTCGAAGTCGCACGACCAGTTCTGCTTCATTGGAGGAATACTGATTGTGTCGTGCGATCCATTCACTCAGGCCTTTGCTCAAATCCAAATGATCGTAAGGCTCGTGGATATATCCAAGGCATCCATCCGTCACTTCCCGCTGGCCATGCCCTTCTTTCCGATATCGAACTTTGCCCGCTCGAAGGAGCCGACACTGCCAGCTCGGAAACATCGTGCAATGCTTGATCCATTTGTCCATGAACAGATTGCGATAGCACATGAAGAACCCGACATTTGGGCCGGGATTTGCAACTGCATCGCATATGGCCGCAGCGCAGCGAGGTCCCAGGCGTTCGTCCGCATCGACAAATAGAATCCAATCGTGTTTTGGCCTGGTAAAATCCAAAGCCCAGTTTCGCTGCTGGCCAAAATCCTCGAAGCGATTTTGAAACACCCGTATATCCGGGCGCACCGACTTCGCGCGGGAGATCGTTTCATCGCTGCTGAACGAATCGACGAGGATCACCTCGTCCACCCACTGAAGGTGCGACAAGCAGTCTGCAATATTCACGGCTTCGTTTCGCGTCAGAATAATGACACTGAGTTCACGTTGATTTGCCGACATTTGATTCATCGCTCGACAAACCCCGGCGCACTTCCGCCGCCAATCAGCCAGCGATAGAGCTGAATCATTTGCTTTGCCACGGCCTGCCATGTGTATCGCGTTTCAATAAGCTTTCGGCCACGGCGGCCCATCGCAGCACGTTCTTCATCAGACATGGTGAGCAAAGTTCGCAAGCCGGCCTCAACACCGCCCATGGTCGGCTCGATTTCAAGCGCTGCCCCGGCACGAACTGCTTCCGGGAAATTGCATCCCGGAGTAATAAGTACCGGCAGGCCAACTGACATCGCTTCCAGGACTGCCATGCTGAACCCTTCCGAATACGAAGGAAGAACAAAAGCTTCCGCCATTGAGAATGCGGACCATTTCTCTTGGCCCTTTAACGTGCCCGCAAGCGTCGCGGATTGGCCGATGCCAAGCGATTGAATTTGTCCTCGCGCTGCGGTCCCTGCCCCGTCGTCGGGTCCTGCCATCAATAGATGCCAGTCGTCATGATCCTCAATTATCCTTTTCCAGGCGGACAGCAGATTGAATAAGCCTTTTTTAGGGTGCAGTCGCGAAAGAAACAGCAGCGTTCGCTTGCCGGCAAGTTGAGGCAATTTGCTCACCATGTTTCCTTGCGCTACGAAGCGATCGATGGGCGAACAAATGACTCCGTTTGGAACAACTGCAATCGGGTTACACAAACCAAACCGGCGAACGCCCGCCATCTCGGAACGGCTGTTGACGTGAATACAGTCAGCGTGATTCAAATCGCGATTTTGCCACCAATGACCCACGATCGCTTTTTTCCAAGCGGATCGAGCGAGAGCCCACGATTCAAAAATACCGTGAGCGGTAAATAACACCGGCCTTTGATTTCGATGCGCAGAAGTCGATGCGTAATGATTTGGGAGCATCCACATGCTGTGGTTATGGACAATGTCGCAGTTGCGAATATTTCGGCCGATGGTTTCACGCAACGATTTCGAGCGACATAATCCGCCAAGCCAGGTTCCTTGCTCGCCAATGTATCGCGACGGCGATTGAAGCAGGTGCGGCGCAGACGGCATTCCAGGGCAATCGGCTCCGTATAGTTCCACTGGCATTCCCAGGGAAGACATCGTATTGGCCAGGTCACAGATAATTCGCGTGACGCCACTGGCCTCGTCGTTCAGCCGGCCAACGACGAACATCGGACGGATCGCGCATGAACCAGTCGCCGACGATCGCTCGACCGGTTCGATGGTTCCGGGAACAATTTGGCTAAGCGACTGCATGACCGCTTTCGAATGCTCCTGTGACAACTGAGACGAGTCGTTCGGCGTAGCGGTCCCACGAATATTCCCCCGCCCGCAAAACGGCTTCGTGCGCCATTTCCGCGAGAAGAGCGCGATCGGAGTCGAGTCGATTGACGGCCGCAATAATCGCCTCGCTCGACCGGATCGGGATGATCAATCCATCAATGCCATCGCGCACGACCGAACCGGCATTCTCAGTCGTAATGACCGGCAAGCCGCAAGAGAGGGCTTCGTAACACACATTTGCCGAGCCTTCCGAAAGTGATGGGAGGACAAGCACATCAGCCCAGGCATATTGCTCGGCCATTCGATCTCGCGCGATCACGCCGGCAAGTTCAAGTTCGCTTTGCAATAATCGGATTGCCGCTTCGTTGACCATGGGTTGCCCCACCACCCTGCAAACGACGCCTTGGTTACGAAGTTCACGCGCGGCTTGAATCAAATATTGAAATCCCTTCCGCAATGTGATGTTGCCAACCGCCAATATACGAAGCGGCCGGTCGTGCCTCGGCCGCGGTGAACCGGTGAATGCTCTTGCATTTACCCCGTAAGGCACAACCGCGCAGCGATCCAGCGGGCCGCCTTCCTCGCCCAAAGTTTTCAAAATATGGGTTGAACCGCAGAGAATGATATCTGCCAGTTCCCATTCTTCCCGTTCTCGCTGCGCCCAAGGCTGCCAATCCTTCGGATTGAAATTCCCCGGTTCCCAGCCATGCCATCGCATGCGCTCTTCCGCAAGCAACCTCTCATCGAACTCAACAGGAGCTGAAGTCTGTTCCAGAATTCGCAACATCCCACGCTCTTTAGCCGACTCAAACATTTCCAGCGCGGCACCGTTGAATGCATAAATTGCATTGGCTTCGCCAAATCCTTTGGCATTGACCAGCGAGCAAAACTGCCGATTTGCCTGCAAAGTCTGTTCAGCCAATGCCGTGGAACTGCCGGTTCGCTCGCGCTCGAGCACTCGCTGAATTCCAAATACACAAAAGTGAGTAACAAGAGAAGACGGGACGCCTTCAATTCTTCGCGCGAGCAACCGCTTCAATGCCGCGGGTTTGAACATTTCCGGCAGGACCGTTTTGGCCGATCTCAACCACCAGGCGCTGGCGGAAAGATCAGTATAGAAGCGTTCGAGCAATCTGGCGCGGTGCAGCATTGCAGGAATCGCATAATGCCTTCGTGCCCCAATTTGGGCCACAGCTACACGCAGGCAATGATCTTCCAGTTCAATCATAATGGGGCAGGCTGCGCAGTGTTGATACGGCGGTAATCGCGCACGACGGGTTGTACCATTAATCGCCAGAGCACCATCGTTGGCACGGATAGAAATACAAATCGATACGTCCAGGCAGAAACACTTTGCGTAGGCACGTATATGGAGAGAACAGCCGCGAAAAGATAGAGAATCGACCACTCGCCTCGATCAAGCACCGCGCGCCGCCAGAGATAGCTATACAGCCAGCCGAACACATAGCACGCGATGAAACTCAGGTAAGAAAATTCCAGAAAAAGGTCGGCGACGAATCCGGCGGCGGCGCCGCGAGGCGGGCTCCAACCGAGCGCCAAGAGCCATTGATTGTCGGCCATGCCGCCCATTTCCTCCTGGGTGTCCATCCAGTCAAACCCGGTGTCGATATATTTCTGTGGCCACAGTTGCCGCGGGATTGGACGAATAATTAGATTGGCGATCAACCGTCGTCCCCAGTAATGCGTTCCGGACTCGCGCGAGGTTAGAACGGTTCCCGCTGAGAAAACCCAATCTTCTCCATTGCCCAGCGCTTTAAGATTTGCCGGCGCGACCGGCTCATCACCCGCAATCCAGCGTTCAACCACGGTACTGCCCAGGAAAATCCGTTGACGATTATTGACAAGAAACAGCAGCAGCGATCCCAATAGAAATGTGGTTACAAACACCGTCAGCAGTTTAGGACGACGCAGTGAAACCGCATATCCGCCGATCGACAACGTCGCGAGTACCATGAAAGTCGGGCCACGTCGCGCGCCGAGCAAGCCGTGTACTATCAAAGGAGATGAAACCAGCAACAACAGCACCAGCTTCGACAGCGTAATCCGCTTGCCGGACCAGGCAAGATAAAGCAGTCCGATGGCGGAAAGAGACAACATCGGCATTTCAGAGATATAGCCGCTGGTTGCGGTGACTCCTCCCTTGGCTCGCGCATAAGCCGCTGAGAGCCCGCCCGCACTGAAGACCATATACCAGTAAGTCGCAACCGCGGCCGTACCAAGCAGCCATGCGATTTCCGTCGTGCGGTGCCTGACCGCCGGCGTTAGCCAGCTTTCACCATTGGACCGCGCAACCGACGACGGCACCGAAATGCGCGAGACCTGATGAACATGCCTCATCGCTCCCGCACAGAAAGCAGCAACTCCGATCAAATTCACCGCTTGCACAAGGAGCAATTGCTTGTTCTCAAAGAACGCATCGAGAACGCCGAGATGTGCCAGTGAAAGTGGCTTATACACGTATGCATAAACGCAGAGCGGCGCGATGTAGATCAGTGGATGAAGGGGATCGCGCGTGATCGAATATGCGTGCCATGCCGACCAAACAAGCATGGCCAATGTCGCGATTAAGAGTGCGTAAAAGAGCATATTCCGGCTTCCATCGAGTCGGCCGACTCGGGCTTTTCAGCCCATTTTCGCGGTCCATGGCGAGGCAAACTTCTAAACCGGCGGTATGCGTCAAGCGATACGGGATCACGCAAATACCCGTAACGCGCGCACGAACAAAATGCCCGAAGCAAATAAGCAGCCCGCCAGAATGTTATCGGCCAGCCTGGCTTGCGAACGATCAGTCGAATTCCATCGATCACCAGTCTCAATAACAAAAATGGATGAGGCACATTCAATGTCGTGAATAACAGCGTGTTGCGTATGCCGTATTTTTCCAGTCGATGTCGATCCCGCAGCGGACTGACATTGTGCGCAATCGGCGCAGAATCAACTGCCATGATCCGATAACCCAATTGCATCAGACGTATGCACAGGTCCCGCTCTTCACCCTGGTGCACGTAAATCTCGCGGTAACCGCCAGCTTTTATCGCCACATCTCGACGAATGGCGTGGGCGCAGCCGACGAAGGAGGACATTTCCGCTCCAGAGGGATGCACATGGTTTTTATCCGCCTTGCGCTCGACGAAACTCAACGCCATCGCGGCGGCGTCTGGATATTCGCCAAAAGCGTGAACCACCTGACGAAGCGTTTGAGGCGATGTGAAATAGGCGTCATCATCCAGAGAAACAATGTATTGTCCCAGCGCTTTGCGGAAACCTTGATTTCGCCGAACGATGTATCCTCTGCGCCGGCCATCGACAATCAGTCTGATCTGCGGAAATTGCGATTCGATTTCTTCGGCCGTGCCGTCTGTCGAAGCATCGTCAAATACGAGAATCTCGAAATCCGGATAGTCTTGCGCAATGCAGCTTCGCAGCGCACGAATGACATCGGTTTTCCGGTTTCTCGTCGCGATGACGATCGTTACCAGTGGAAGTGATTGCATCATGCAGCCAAAGAGCGATAGATTGCCGAGACTTCCGACGCCATTCGCTCGCAACTGAAACTCGCAACAACTCTATCTCTTCCGCGCATACCCATTTGCCGGCAAAGTTGAGGATTGCGAGCCAGGATGACTATTGCATTGGCCAAAGCGGGTATGTTGCCGGGTGGGACAAGGAGTCCGGTCTGGTCATGCTCGACCACTTCGCCTATTCCCGGAATATTTGTCGCGACCACCGGCAGGTGCGAGGACATGGCCTCAAGTATGGTCAGCGGCATGCCTTCAGTAGAGATGGACGGCAATACAAATGTGTCAATATGCTCGTAGAACGCGGTCATATCGTAAACTCGGCCCAGAAAAGTGACGTCGTTGTTTAGCTCCAATTCACGGGTCAGTTCTTCCAAATGCGCTTTCTGAGAACCTTCGCCCGCGATCATCAGATGTATATCGACGCCTTCACTCCGCAAAAGACCGATGGCTCGGATGAGTCCGTCAAGACCTTTTTCGGATACCAATCGTCCTGCCGCGCCAATCGTGAATCGCTGACGCGTGTCTGGTAACTCCGGCCTTGCGGTTTCCACGGCCACACCGTTACGAACAACTTGAATGTCGGTGGTGTGCATTTTCAGATGTTCAAGAGTGTACAACTTCACTGCTTCGGAAACGGCAATCAACCGGGCATCACATGCACTGAGCAGAATACGATTTATTCCTCGTTTGACTCGATCGCGAAATCCATTTGAAGCAAGATTGGGCTGCATGTCATGAATGTGCACAATCAGTCGAATGCCGCCCGTGATGCAAGCGATCGAGCAGATCATCGCTGCCGGCCAAAGGTGCGCATGGATAATATCCGGATTGAATTGCTTGATTTCACGCTTTAGCCGGCTAACGCATTTGGCAAGTTCGATGGCATCGCGAAGGCTTCCCGAGTATTCCAACACACAGAGTTGCGTTACATGTTCAAGTTTCTGAAGGCTCATCAAATCCGATGCGAGCTTTTCAGCGCCGCCCAAACCCATTCGCGGAATGACATGCAAAATCCGCATTGCTAGATGAGTCCTCGCTTAAAAGCGACCAGTCTTTCAGTGATCGTCGGCCCAAGAACGCGGCGCAGCAACCGGGTGTGCGGACGATATGTTGCATTCAAACCCCCTTCTCGATGCATCAGAAGCGCTTGCTGAAAGTAGTGCTTGCTTTTGTCGTAGTGACCGCGCTCCAGATACCAGCGCGCATCGCGGGCCAATTGTTCAGCTAGTGCCGCGGCGCGATCCTGCGTCAAATTGCCTGCCCGCTCCATCGACCGATACGCATTCCAGCAAATGTCCTCATGTTGATCGAGCACGCGAATCAGATCGCTCGATACGCTTCGATGGCGGCGGCGAATTGTCACCAATGCTTCATTCAAATGCTTCCACGATATCCCTGAAATCGCCAATCGAACATGCAAATCAAATTCCTGACAACACGGCAAGCACTCACGAAAGCCCCCAATTGCAACCAACTCCGCTTTTCGATGCAGTGGTCCACAAATCGTCAGTTGGTTTCGAACCACGAAACGAAGTGAATCCAACTGAGTGCCATGCAGAACACGACATCTCCTGGCTTCAGTATCCTCATCCTGTAATTCCCAATTGCAGCAAATAACGGATCTGGGCGAACTGATCAGATGTGGTACTTGTCGGCTCAGCTTGTCAGGATGAAGCAAATCATCCGCATCCAGAAATTGAACAAATTCCCCCGCCGCCAATTCAAGAGCGCGATTGCGCGCTGCCGATCCGCCTCGATTAGGACCGCTTTCGAATTTGATTTCGTTGCCGAAACTTCGAATCACCTCAAGCGAACGATCGGTCGAGCCATCGTCGATAACGATCACCTCGCATGGCCTATATGTTTGCGCCAAGGCACTGCGAATGGCATCGCCGACGAACTGTTCGGCGTTGAAACAGGGAATGATGATACTGACCAGACGGTGATTCATAACGACAACTGCCGATACAGATCCATCCAGGAATTCACAAGCAGATCGCTGGAGAGGTGTTCGTGCGCGGCACGCCTGCATCGATCGCGCCATGCGATGGGGTTGGCGACATAGTCCGTCAGGAAGGCGCTTGGATCGCGATGATCGTCCAACACAAACCCCAGTTGTTCACTTCGCACCAATTGAGAATAATCTCCCACACCTTCGCTGATGATCACCGGCAGAGAACTTCGCAGGTATTCTCCGAATTTAACCGGCGCAGCAACTTCGTTGATTAAAGACCGCTCGCGGATCAACAGCCCGACATCCGCTGCGGCCAAGTGAGTTGCGACTTGATCGTGAGGAACATTCATGACGGTAGCGTCAGATGACCTGACGTTTAGCTGTTGAAGGATGTGCTTCAACTGTTCGACCGCCGGTGTCAGCACTAAATAATGCGCACGCGGGATAGCGCTTTGAATCTTTAAGAACAGTTCAGTTGACTGACGAGGCAATTGCCACGAATGCGCTCCGCCGCAATATGCGACAACGAATCGTTCGGTAATTCCCAATTTGAGGCGATTTGCATTGCGAGCGAGCATTGGATCGGGCGCTGACATATCGACACAGCAGGGAGCGACCGCAATTTTGCCGGCGTCGATACCGTATCTGCCGCAGGCGAATTCTTTCATTCGATTGGACACGCAAATAACAGCGTCCGAACTGCGAGCTGCAGTGGCTTCCAGATCTTCCAAATTATTTGCTGATTTCAAATCATTGCGAACATAAAGCTGTTCGGCATGTTCCACTCCGCGCATATCATAAATGACTTTGACGTCTCGATTCCGACGAACCCCCAGACCAAGATGCGTTGCATGAGACCCGCGGCAGTGCAAAAGCACCGGTGAATTTGGTTTGGGGTAATGCCAATCGAACCATCTTTGGAAATAGGCCGCTTCATTCCACGCGTTCATCGCACGCGATGGCGGCGATGGCAGGCGATGCACCGACCCGTCCAGTTCAACCGCGATGTTTCGCTCGATCCCTTGCCATCTCTTTCGCAATCGAGGTCTGACCATTTCGCCAATCGGACAAAAGACGGCAATCCGGGCTGGAAACCCGGCTCGCACAAGCCTGGTCACCGGCGACACGACCATCGGCTCAAATACGGATCCCAACCCCTCGCGATAGACCACATGAAGCACCGGACAATGATCTCGTTCAGCCGCGAGTTTTGGTTGAAACTCAATTACCGACATGCCAGGTCACCATCGGAACATAAACACCATCGCGCGGAGGCGGCAGGCGCCCCGTGCCATAAACATCGCGCGGCGCCACTTCAAATCCCAGCCCCGATTCAATTCGATCGACGCGCTGACCGATGCTATCGACGCTCAGCACAATGCTGTAAGTGCCGGGAATGAGCTGACACGAATCCATTCGGCAACGGACAACCGTGTGCCCGTCCACACTGATTTGCCGCGGACATTGGTATCGCGAATGCAGGCTGACCACACGCTGGCCGATTGAACTGGAAATGTGAATGGCGACACTCACTTCGGGCAATCGCCTTTCGCTCGCCAAGTGCACTTCGAACGTCGCCGGCTGGCCGAGGTGCAATCCGCCGAGCGTCGCACCAACGTCATCGGTCATGCGCAATCGTTTGAGCGTAACCGAGCCTTGTGGAGCACGTCCGGCGTGGCTGGTCAGATCGATGTCATAACTGGAACAGGCCCCATCTTGCAGATACTTTTCGATGACACCCGCTGTCTCTCCAATCATGCGAACTTTTCCGTTGCGGAGCAGAAGCCCTGAATCGCACAGCGCCTCGACCGCAGCCATGTTATGGCTGACAAATAGAATGGTCCTGCCGTCGTTCGCGACATGACTCATTTTGCCGAGACATTTGTTCTGAAAAGACTGATCGCCAACGGATAATACCTCGTCAACAATCAGGATTTCAGGTTCCAGATGCGCCGCGACCGCAAACGCCAATCGCACATACATGCCGCTGGAATATCGTTTGACAGGCGTATCAAGAAACTGCTCGATCTCGCTGAACGCGACGATTTCATCGAATCGTCGAGCGATTTCAACGCGAGTCATGCCAAGGATCGCACCGTTGAGGAAGATATTTTCCCGGCCGGTCAGTTCAGGATGAAAACCCGTGCCCACTTCCAGCAGACTTCCAACTCGGCCACGCAATTCGATTTGCCCTTCGGTCGGTTCAGTGATTCGGCTGAGGATCTTAAGAAGCGTGCTTTTTCCCGCACCGTTGGGGCCGATGATGCCGATCATCTCGCCTTGTTTGACTTCGAATGAAACATCCTTCAGAGCCCAGAAGGAACTGTCTTGCCGGGCTTGCGAAGCTTCTTTCCCGATTAAACGTTGTCCCGCGCCGACGATCACATCGCGCAATGTTTTGTACGGCTCGAACTCGCCGAGCTGATATTCTTTTCCCAATCCCTCGACTCGAATCGCAAAATCACTCATTTTGCATTTCCGACCAGTCGTTTTAATTTTCGAATACTCTTGCCCGGATGAATCCACGCCTGCTGCATGCGTTGATAAAGCCCTGGTTCGAGGAGCGCACGCGTCAATCCCGCGCCTGGCAGGCGAGATTCATTGAATTTGATTGCGGAACTCGCAACTGCACGGACGACAGTCGTTATATGGCCAGCCGGATGCTTGTATGCCTCGTGCCGACATCGCCGAACATCAAACCCCGCTCGACAAAGTAACGTACTCAGCGAATCGCGAGTAAAGAAATTGATGTGAGTGACTGGCTCATCCTTTGCCGGCAGCGCACGCCAGATCTCCATTGGAACTTCAACATATATCAAGCCCTTGGCAACCATTCGATTTCGCAAGTCAATCAACGTCGAAAGTGGATCGGCCAGATGCTCGATGACGTGGCTGCAGATGACGGCGTCAAACGATTCGTGTTCAGGCGCATCGGCCAGTGTCCTTGCCAAATGCTTTACCCGGGGAATAGTCTGCTGCTCGTAATCGATTACCCAGCCGTGGCAACCACCTGCGATAAAGGGCGCCAGCAGGCGGCCATCACCCCCACCGTAATCCAATACGTGCGAGCCCGGCTCGAGGTTCGGCATGAGCAGGCTTGCAATGGCCTGACCGCGTTTCAGTTCTTCGATCGAATCAAATGCGGGTCGAATATCGGGTGGATGCTGGCTTGTCAGGAATCGATATTTGGCATCTAGTTCCTCGCGTGTCGGGCGCGGTGTGAAACAAAGAAATCCGCATGCGTTGCAAACAATGAACGTTGCCCGAAACGTTGTTTGAGCAGGAGACCAGATTTCAAAAAGCACTCGGTAGCGCCGACGCAAATACTCCGGCAACCGGTCCAGGTTGGCAGCACGATATTCCCTTTGCCCCACGGGTCGCCAATTACGTGAACTGCACACCAGGCATGAAAACTCAGCGATCATTTTACAAATCAGACGAGATCAGCAAATCGCCTTTCCATGTGGCGGAAGCAATAGGCCCCGCTCACCAGCAGCGCCAGGGTCATCAGGATGGAGGGAATTAAGATCAGCCCCGGGGCTTCACCCTGGCCAAGCAAAGACCATCGGAAACCATCGATCACCCCTGCCATGGGATTCAATCCATAGAGCGCAATCGCCCACGAAGGAAGCTTTTCTTGAAGGCTTTGAACGGAGTAAATCACCGGGCTGACGAAGAACCCAATTTGAACGATGAAGGGAATCAGATGGCGAAAGTCGCGGTAAATCACGCTGAGCGATGAGAGCCACAATCCCAATGCCGTCGATGCAAGCAGCGCCAGAAGAATAAACCCAGGCAGCAAAATGATCGGCCAGGAGGGAATGATGTGATACCAAAACATAACCAGTGCCAGTGCTACCAACGCAATTGCGAAGTCAACCAATGCCGCAAAAACCGCTGACAATGGAATGATTAATCTCGGAAAGTATACTTTCGTGATTAAACGATGATTGACCAGAATGCTCGCGCCGGCCTGTGTGAGCGAGTTGGCGAAAAGTTGCCAGGGCAACATCGCGCAGAACGCATAGACTGCGTAAGGCACCCCCGAAACGCCGGGCTCCTTGCCCCTTCCCATCAACAGTCCTAGCAGGACAGAGAAAATACCCGCGGTCATCAGCGGCTGCAGGATTGCCCAAAACGCGCCAAGGATTGTCTGCTTGTAACGAACCTGTATTTCGCGAAGCGTCAGGATCAGAAGCAGATCGCGATATTGCCAGACTTCTTGAAGATCGATCGCCTGCAATCCGGTCTTGCGGCGAATGAGTGTGATGGATTGACTCGGCGAAGCGATGCTTGTCATTCCATCGGCTCCAGAATGTCAGCATCGACTTCCATCTCTGCTCCCTGGTTAAGCATGCTCACGCCGACGACCAGGCGCATGACATTGTCTCGTCGAATGATTCGGCCCACGACGCCCCGAAACGGACCACGAGAAATTCTTACAAGCTGCCCGACGACCGCAAACGGGCAGGGGTCGATTTGCATTCCCGCACGCACCAGCCGCTCGATCGATGCGAGTTCATCCAGCAGCTTGTCCTGGTCTTCAACCGCGATAACGTTGCAAACTCGATGCGTCGCCAGCGCGAGTTCCCGCACGCGATCGTCGCCGATGAGAAAAACGTAGGATGAGAATAGAGGCATGAGGCTTTGCCGGCGACGTCCGCCGCTGAAGATCGTCCGGCCCACCAGGGGCAAAAAGTAGCTGGCGTTTTGATTGAGCAAATCCCAGGCGAGGGCTTTTTCGTTTCGGCTCCGGGTATGAGCGATCCAGAGCTTTCCACCCAGCTCGCGGATGGATGAAACCTCGGGGTAAAGGATCGGAGGATTTTCAGTGATTTTGAGCATGTCGTTCGATTGGGTCCGGGCTTCGCCCCCGTCGGTGCACCGACGACTGTATGAAGGCGGTCCGAGATTAACCCGGCCCAGACTCCGCCAGGGCCATTTTCGTTATCGGTATAATACGGTGCTGTTAATGAGTAACGGTTGAAGTCAAACCCTCCAGAATGTGCTAACATCGGCCTACCACCCGGAGGAGAGGCCCTTGCGCAAGGTTCGGGCGTTCACCCTGGTCGAACTGCTGGCCGTGATCGGCATCATCGCGGTGCTGGTTTCACTGCTGCTCCCCGCGCTGGGCCGGGCTCGTGAAAGCGCGAACAGAACCGCCTGCCTGTCCAATCTCCGACAACTTGGGATGGCGTTCCAACTCTACGTGCAGGACAACAATGGCACTTATCCCAACGCTGCCAACGGAGTGCGCTCCGACGCCGACTGGATCTACTGGCAAGCCGATCGCGATCCCAGCCAAAGCCGTATCGCCCCGTACCTCGCCAAGCAATTCAACGATCGCTATTTCCTTTGCCCATCCGACGATGCAAGCTCACACCCGGGCCCGGAAGCGTATCGGTACAGCTATACCCTGAACGCGCGGATCGGCGGCGCCCACAAAACCACAACAGACTATCTCCCCGAATTCCCGCCCATCAAGCAGAACAAGATTCTTCGCCCATCGCAGAAGATTCTGATGATCGACGAATCATCCGCAGGCATCGATGACGGAGCATGGGCGGTTTTCTCGCTGGAGGTGACGGACGGTCGCGATCATAACATGCTCTCCAATCGTCATGATAAAATGGCGGAGAAGATCGGCGATTCGCATCTGGGCAGGAGAAACGCTACTTTTGTGGACGGACATGCGGATTTTATCAATCGTGAGTGGTGCCTCATGCCCTCCTATTGCGATCCACGCGCTCCATGACTGCTAGCGCGCCTTGCCTGTGGGATTCTTCAGGCCCGTCGGAGAAACCGGCTTGAGATACCGCGCCAGCGGGCTGTTGATGTCCTTCAAACATTCGATGACGCACTCCGCATTCAAAATAGCGCCGGCCCAGTCGGGGTGCGTCGTTTCCTTTTCAGGAAAATAAAGTTCGGTCACCTTTTCCTGGCCCAGCGGTTCATATTTCTTGATGACACGCTCGTTCAAATCGATGTAAACGGCATTGACCTGCTTGGCCGCCGCCTCGGCGACTTCGTTGTAATTGCTCGGTATCATTTTTCCATTTGGCCAATTGTTGCGAGGGATCGGGGAACAGACCATCGCCAGCACGACTCCCCTGGCGCGGGCTTCGGCGATCATGGTTCGCAAATACCAGCCATAGCTGTGCACGATTTCGTGCTTGCCGGTCAGCATGTTGTCGATTTCCTGCACTTCATCGCCGTTGTCGCGCATCGTGCCGCGAGCGCGGGAATTGTCGTTGACCGGGCTGCTATCGTTGTGCCCAAACTGCATGATGAGGAAATCGCCCTGCTTGATTTCCGGCAAAATGCGAGGCCAATTGTCGCGATAAAACGTTCGGCTGCTCGTTCCGCCGAGCGCGCGATTCTGGACATTGATTTTCTCTTGATCGAAATAAGCAGCAATCGGATTGCCCCAGCCCCACTGTCCGTTGCCGCCGGTGTCTGCACCATTCTTGACGGTGGAATCGCCGATGATCCAGAGAGTTGGCAAAGCAGGATTGATGGGCACGCGAGGCGCTCCGCCGCGGCCGCCCCGTCCGGCCGGCGCAGTGGTTGGCGCATCCTGGGACATGGCCCGAACAGTCATCGCCAAAATGATCAGCAATTGAACGAAAAGCCCTGGCTTCATCGACACGCTCCCTCTGCGGCAACTCCCCGCTAATGCCCCGGCTGTTGCGGCTTAAGCCATCGGACCAGCCACTCAACACCGGCCTCCTGCGAATCGGGGTTCACCTTGTGACCGGTTTTCGGCTGAATGCGAACAAGCAAATGATCGTCAACACCGGCAGCGTGATAGACCTTTTTCGCGGCTTCAATGCAAAGCTGCAATCCGGGCATCGGCGTTCGTGGATCAATCTCGCCGTTGATCGTCATCAACGGACGAGGCGCAATCAACGGCACCATGGAAGGTCCATCAAATTCCTCACAAATGCCCGGCACAACGCGATCATAAAACTGTTTCACAAATTTGGCGTCCGGCTTTTCAACCCTGGCTTCTCTTGCGGCAGCATCAAAAGCAGTCTGGATCGTTCCGATCCGGGAATGCCAGCTATCGTTTTCCAAAGCCCATTTGAAACTCTCCACGCCAATGCAAGGCACGGCCGTTGCGATGCGCGGATCAACCGCGGCCGTCAGATAAGTCTCGATTCCGCCTTTGGAAACTCCGTACAAACCGATCCGGGTTGGATCGACGTCGTCGCGCGCGACCAGGTAATCGACCAGGCGCATCACATCCCATACCGTGTCATAGAAAAATGGATGCTCGTGCGGCTTTTCGTTGGCCTGCCATGCCAGAAGGATGGCATTCTGGTAATCGGTCGATCCCTTGCCGCTCAGCGAGCGCTCGCCATGGTACGGGGCGTCTATCGCCACACCGATGAACCCTTTGGCAACCACTTGCCGCAGCAAAGGAAGCTGGTCCTCCTTTTTCCCACCTGTGCCATGCAGCGCGATGACGACGGGCAGGCGACCAGTAGTACCCGTTGGCTTGATGAGAATTCCCGGAACCTGCGTCTCAGGAGCGGACATATAGGTAAACCGAAATGCGGTCTGCCCTTCCCCGCCAACCTGCTGCTGCGCTTTGACCGTCAGCGGAACACGCGGGCGATCGATCAATTTCAAAAAATCCTCTCGAATCTTCTGAGCTTGGACGTTGGAAGAAACCAGCACCATGGCGAACAAAATCAGGGTCCTAAATGTGAAGCTGGGCGGTTTTGGGTTCGTTTTGCATTTTCCAAAATGCTGGAACGCCTTGGAACACCTTGGAACATGGTGGAACACGGCTGGACATTTCTGGACGTGATCCATTGATGCACCCGCGAAGTGGCTGGACATTTCTGGACACAGGCAAAACGGCACTATTCATCCATATATCCCGTCCACATTGCGCTGTTGGCGCTGTAAATGCGCAATCCCATAAAAAACAACAACCATCCTCCATTCCGCCAATACTTTCTGGAGTCAGTGTGTTGTTCCCTTCCATCGC
>DASZXJ010000056.1:0-3470 GCA_035545895.1 Tepidisphaeraceae bacterium
TCGATGTCTTCGACGCCGGCAGGACGTTTGTCCGGCATCGAGGGAATCATCGGCGCAAGTTCTGATCCGAAATCCTGGAGCCAGTAGTGCACCAATTTCAAAACGCGGTACTTGGGCGCAATTTCGCCGAATTCTCCCACAGCCGCCTGGAAATCATAGCTGATGACCGGGCATTGATTTCCACCGGTTTCCTGAAGCGTGGAAAGCTTTCCTTCCGGGTTCGAGCCTCCGTGATACATGTAATAACCGACGCTGTTGGCGCCGCCGGCGAGCTTGATCAGCATCAAGGCGCCGGCGTCGCGTTCATCGATCACGGGTCGCCGCCGCTGGGTCCATTCAATCCCCAGCCCCAGTTCCGCCGTGAGCCAGGGATAATCCGAGGGGTTGTAGGTCCGCCGGCCATAGACTTCCACGATGGGCAGCACGTCCGTTCCAACCCCCGTGTTGATTGGCACGCCCGCCATGAAAAGGTACTGCTCGTTTAATGGATTGCGAGTGAAGCCTCGACTCCAAAAATCATCGGGGTATCCCGCCTGCACGGGGATGACTTCATTCTCGGGAATTCGCACGTTGTTCCAGCCGGTGACCGAATAAATCGGCACATCGAAACCAATTTCACGGGCGATGCGCTTCAGTTCCAGAATGTGTTCCGGCGGTCCGCCGAACTCGTTTTCCAACTGGATGCCGATGATCGGCCCGCCGTCCTTGTAAAGCAGCCCTTTGACCTGATTAAAATACTGCGTGAAGAGCTCTCGAACGTAGCCAAGATATTCCGGGCTGTTCCGTCGCTTCTGAATGTTCATGCGCTGCAGCCAGTCCGGAAAACCGCCGTTGCGTACTTCGCCGTGGCACCATGGCCCGATGCGCAGCCAGACATACATGCCGTTGTTCTTGCAAAGCTCGATGAATCGATGCAGGTCCCGCCGGCCGGTAAAATCAAATTGCCCCTGCACTTCCTCATGATGGATCCAGAAGCAATACGTCGCGACGATGTCGATGCCCCCCGCCTTCATTTTCTTGATGGCATCTTCCCACATGAAATCCGGATATCGCGCATAGTGAATCTCACCCATCACCGGCAGCCAGGGTTTGCCACCTTTCAACAGGTAATAGTTATTTGAAGTAATGGCAACGCCAGCCGGATCCGTCGGCGTGCCCAGCTTGTAATCGCCCGGCTTTACCTCCTTCGTCGCCGCGGCTGCATCGATGCGGTAAACCTCGGCAGAGGCCAGTGTACTCAGCGCGAACACCATCAGGACAACGCATTGAACAATCTTAAGCATGGAAGTTCCCTCCGCATGAGGCCATGATCTATTCCACCGACATCTTTTCAAACACTCTTGCCATTCCCGCGTTGAGCATCCTCTTCAACGCTTTCATAGCTTACTTGCTTTTTACTCGCCTCTCAATTGCTGTTTGCTGAGGCGTTTCATCAGTGCAGACCAGGACAGAAGTTCATCGTTGCAGAGCATCGAGGCGGCAATCTCCGAACACAATTTGAGCGAATTATTCGGCGAGCAGGTATTGAACTGTGGCCAAAATTATTTCAAAACCTTCGGTCGACACGCGAAACAGAACTGGCCGAGGAATTCCCAATTCATGTGGTTTGCAATTGGATTGGAAACAGTCGAGCGGTTGGGGTGTCAGCGATCCTGCTCAGGCGAGCGATGGTTCTGTTTATATGGTTTCAAATAGAGGCTCTGTCATTCGAGTTGATCCACAAACAGGCGCGGCAGACACCATCTTTCATGCTCCAAACGCAGATCAGGCCTATCCTGTGAAGATTGATGATCAAGGATTGCTGTACTTTATTTGCAGCTCTAATAACAAGACAACTTACACGCTTTATGCCCTGAATTCTTCGGGCAATTTGCAGTGGGCTCGTCAGATTCCAAATGGAGGTGCAGCCAATCGTGGCATTCCGGCGATCGATGTGACGCACAACCTTGTCTATGTCCCTTATTACGATCCGGCAAATCACCAATCACACCTTCCGGCCTGGTGCAAGCAACTTTGTTACTCATCTTTGTATCACTGGGCAATCTGGCTCTGGTAAATCCACGGCCCTTGCTGTTATGGCATCAATATCGGCATCACATTGCTCGACCGTAATTATTGATTGCAATCGTGGATTCCGGCACTTCTCGTGCATTACTGGTTAAGGAAATAGCATTCCTGCTGCGGTTTCTATTTGAATATTTGAATTTAGTTGCTTTAGGAGGCCAGCAGCTTCACAAGCCGCTGGTCGTCGTGATCGATGAGGGACAGGCAATCGCATATGCGATTGGGGATTTTTCAATGTATCCCAGTCTAACGGCCCAATTGAAGACGCGCTGAATAGCTATGATGGCACCACGCTTCATTCCTTCATTCCAGTTTTTGGAGTCTACCCACTGCTGCACATGGAATGGTTTAAGCTGTTGGACAGTGAGACTGGCAGGAATTGCTTCGGAAAAGCCTTGGCAGCGCTCCTTATACCATTCATAAGTACGTGGCTCCCGGTGCTGCTGACACCAATCCAAAAAGGCATCCATTATGACGACCGCCATGTCAGTCGAGATGAGCTGCGGTTCAGGTCTGGTCATCAATTCGTGATAGCGGGTAAATGCCTGTTCCTGATCGGGACCAAGGTTGACTTGTCGGCCTCGAAGCTGGACGTACCAAAGGCTGCGTGAGGGGCGGAAGAACGGTTTGGGAAAATGAGGCATAGCGAACCTCCAGGCATCAGGTGGGCCGAAGGTCCGCCAATAGGCCCCAGGGTTGCGTCCTGGGGCTTACTTCTCTGACAAACGCTTGTCAGAAACAGGGGGACTGACGTAAGTCCTTTATTATCAAGCGAGCGCGACGGGACTCGAACCCGCAACCACCGGATCGACAGTCCGGTACTCTAACCAATTGAGCTACGCGCCCAGTTCTCCAGCGGCGAAAAACTCTATTCGCACGCGGCCACTTGTCAAGCTGCCTCGATTTACGAGGAATTGCGGGCATCGAATCAGTGTCAATTACTCCATTTGGCCTCGCTACTTGCGGCGAGTTTTCGCGCTCCTTAACCCGCCGCAAGCGGCGGGGCTAAATCGTTCGAAGTTGTGAATTACCTGACATCGGGTCAAATCTTCTGGTGCTGTGCGAATTTCCTTCATTATACTGCCTCTCATGATTCTCGCCGGAATCGATGAAGCGGGCTACGGGCCTCTGCTGGGGCCGCTGGTGGTCGGCTGTTGCGCCTTTGATCTTCCCGATACCGATGCAAACTCTCCCATTCCGTGTTTCTGGAAACGTCTTAAAAAAATCACCAGCAAAACCCGCTCGCGCACCGGTCGAAAGCTGCACATCAATGACAGCAAGCAGGTTTATTCCCCGTCGGCCGGATTGAAGGAACTCGAACGGTCGATTCTCGCGATGGTGCAAGCGTCCAACATCGCGGCCGACGACCTCACCACACTCATGCGCGCCGTCGCAACCCATGTTCT
>DASZXJ010000057.1:0-6952 GCA_035545895.1 Tepidisphaeraceae bacterium
GGCGCGGGGGGAACCCACCTTAATAGGGGAGAAAATAATTTTTATTGGAGGAGCGTGAGCAGCCGCTTGCGGTTTGGCGGTGTGCAACCCTCAAAACCACCGCGAAACCGCAAGCGGGGTTCGTGTTCCTGTCCGGAGTGCTATTTCAGCGATCATACCGACGAGATAAATGGACATATCGAAATGAATCATTTGTGACACGGCCGTCTCGGCCGTGCGGGACACCCGTGCCACTTAAAATTCACACTTCTTCTTCCGCCATCTGAGCGTCCATTGTGGCGACGGCTATTTCTTCGGTGGTTGGAACTCCGGAAGTTTCGGCGGCTTCGGATTCTTCGAAGAGTTTCTTTTGCTCGGCACGTTTCAGGCGTTTGGAGCCTTCGCCGCGGAGCTGGATGAAACCGGTTCCGAGAATCGCCTCGATGTCGTCCAGCAGTTTCCTGGTCGGGCGGACGGATAACTCCTTGGCAAGCTGCATGACGACCTTTTGGGACTGCGGCGATTCGATCTGCAGATATACCCGCAGGTTGCCGCGATGGGTTTTGAGGATCGGCTCCAGGGCGCTGATGGTTTGCTCGTCGTGTTTTTCGCGATCGAGCTTGACCGCGACGGCGGTGGTGAGTTTGGGGATGGCTTCGCTGATGGGCATGATGTCGTTGACGATGATGCAGGGCGTTTCGCGGCGGCGGTCGATCTTGCCTCGGACAAAGACAATCTGTTCCAGCGAAACCAGGTCGGGATATCGCTTGACGATTTCCGCCAGTTGTTCGGCCCAGATGGTGCAGTCGATCTGGCCTTCCAGGTCTTCCAGCGTGATGTTGGCCATCGGCATGCCGGCGCTGCGGCCGTTTTTGGTGATGGATTTCTTCACGCGATTGATCATGCCGCCGATCATCACCTCCGCGCCTTCGTTGATCGTGGCGGCTTGCTTCGTGCTGGCGGTGGAATAGTGTTCCAGGGACGCTTGATGATCGGTCAGCGGGTGGCTGGTGATGTAAAAGCCGAGCAATTCCTTTTCGAACTTCAGCAGTTCGGCGCGGGGGAGTTCATCGATGTCGGGCATGGCGCCGCCAATGACCGGCGCGTTGGCCTGGGGCGCGGGCATGCCGAACATGTTCATCTGTCCGGCGCGTTTGTCGTGCTGGTGCTGCTGGCCCATTTCAACAGCACGTTCCAGGACAAAGAGCAGCGGGGCGCGTTTTTCGCTGAGGCTGGAAAACGCGCCGCACTTGGCGAGGGCTTCGATGGTCGATTTCTGGACCGATCGCAGATCGACGCGTTCACAGAATTCGTAGAGGTTGGAGAATTTGCCGGCCTTGTTGCGTTCGTCGATGATTCCCTCGACGGCTTTTTCGCCCACGCCGCGAACGGCGCACAGGCCGAAACGAATCACGCCTTCCTTTTCTTCTTGCCCCTTGCCCCTCGCCTCTTTCTTTTTCTCTTTCTCCGTATAGACAGGCGTAAAATCCTTATCCGAAACGTTGACGTCCGGCGGGAGGACTTTCAGGCCCATGCGGCGGCATTCTTCGATGTATTCGACGACCTTGTCGGTCGATCCCATTTCGAAGGTGAGCAGGGCGGCCATGTATTCCAGCGGGTGATACGCCTTCATGTAGGCGGTCTGGAACGCGATGATGGCGTAGCGCGTGCTGTGCGATTTATTGAAGCCGTATCCGCCGAACTTGAGGATGAGTTCGAAGATTTCCTCCGCCTTGGCCTTGGTGATGCCGTTTTTCATCGAGCCTTCGATGAACTGGGGCTCGAACTTTTCGATGACTTCCCTGGTTTTTTTGCTGATGGCCTTGATGAGCTTGTACGCATTGGACAGTTCGATGCCGCCGAGCTGGTTGAAAATCTGCATAACCTGCTCTTGATATGTCATAATTCCGTAAGTCTCAGCCAGAATCTTGTCCATCAGCGGGTGTACTTCCGGGACTTTTTCGCGGCCATGTTTGCGGTTGCAGTAAAGCGGGATCAGTTCCATCGGCCCGGGACGATAGAGCGCATTGGCGGCGATGAGGTCTTCCAGCCGGTCGGGATGCATTTTCATGAGCAGGTCCTGCATGCCGCCGGATTCAAACTGGAATATGCCGCGTGTCTGGCCAGCGCAGAAGATGTCGAGGACTTTGCGGTCGGTCAGGTCGATGTTTTCGATATCGACGTCGATGCCTTTGGTCTGCTTGACGAGTTGGATTGACCGAAACAGCGTGGTGAGGGTTCGCAGGCCGAGGAAGTCCATCTTCAGCAGGCCGCACTTTTCACTGATGGGGCCTTCGAACTGGGTGAGGACGTTGTCGTCCTTGTCTTTGCAGAGCGGGATGACTTCATCGAGCGGTTGATCGGCGATGATGACGCCGGCTGCATGCACGCCGGCGTTGCGGCAGAGGCCTTCGAGTTTTTTGGCGATGTCGATGACCTTGGTGATCGTCGGGTTGGTTTCATAGAGTTCGCGCAGATCGGCGGTCTGGGCGAGCGCTTTGTCGAGGGTCATGCCCGGCACGGCGGGGATGAGCTTGGTGAGCTTATCGACTTCCGCCAGCGGAACGCCGAGCACGCGGCCAACATCTTTGCATGCGGCTTTGGCGGCCAGCGTGCCGAAGGTGATGATCTGCGCGACGTGCCCGTATTTTTTGCGGACGTAATCGATGATTTTGGCGCGGCCGTCCTGGCAGATGTCGATATCGATATCGGGCATCTCGTTTCGGCTGGGGTCCATGAACCGCTCGAAGAGCAGCCCATACTTGATCGGATCGACGTTACACAGGCCAAGCAGATAACCGACCATCGTGCCGACGCCTGAACCTCTGGCGCCGACGGGAATTCCGTTTTCCCGCGCGTAGTTGCAGAAATCCCAGACGATCAGGAAGTAGGAGCAGAAATTCTTGTCGGCGATCACTTTGACTTCATATTCCAGGCGATCGCGAATTTCCTTCGAGACTTCGGTCGTGCCGTATCGCCATTTCAGTCCTTCTTCGCAAAGCTGGCGGAGGTAGAGTTCGTCGGGGGCGATTGCGGATTTTGGATTGCGGATTGCGGAATTGAATTTGTCCTGCGGAACCTTGTAAACCGGCGCGTATCGCCTGGTGAAATCCAGGTCGAGCTTGCACAGGTCGGCGATGCGTTTGGTGTTTTCGATCGCGCCGGGGAATTGGCCCAGGCCTGCGGCCATTTCTTCGGGACTTTTGAGATACAGGTGCGTGGGATATTTCAGCCGGCCTTCATCGGCGACGAGCCGGCCCATGCTGATGCAGCAGAGCACGTCATGGGCGTAATGATCGTCCTTGTTCAGGAAATGGACGTCATTGGTGCCAACGAGCCCCACGCCAAGCTTTTTGGCCAGCTCAGCGAGTTCCGGGTTGACCATGTCCTGTTCTTTGATGCCGTTGTATTGGACTTCGATGAAGAACTTTTCCGGGCCGAAGATTTTGGCGTAGGTTTCGGCGATTTGTCGGGCGTTTTTTGCATCGCGCTTGAGAAAGGCCGAGCAGACTTCGCCGCCCAGGCAGGCGCTGGTGGCGATGAGCCCCTTGCTGTGTTCGCGAAGCACGTCCTTGTCGATTCGCGGCTTGTAGTAAAAGCCTTCGCGGTAAGCGATGCTCGAGAGCTTGATGAGGTTTTTGTAGCCTTCGAGATTTTCAGCCAACAGCAGCAGATGGAAGGCCGCTTCGCCGGCATTGCCGCCGGGCGTGGATCGTTCGCGGCGGTCGCCGGGCGCCATGTACGCTTCCATGCCGAGGATTGGCTTGATGCCTTCCTTTTTGCATTCGTTGAAAAACTCGACCACGCCGTACATGCACCCATGATCGGTGATGGCCAGGGAATCCATGCCCAGGGCCTTGGTTCGTTTGACGAGGTCGCCGATTTTGCAGGCACCATCAAGCAGCGAGTAATGGGTATGGACGTGAAGATGAGTGAACGGCGAAGTTCCCATGGCGCGACTGTAATACGATCATAGTTCCAGTCAACGGGCAATGTGCTATAATGTTTTGCGAGGTGCCGAGTGAGCGCAATTCGAGGACATTTCGATGGCAAAGTCATCGTGCTCGATGAGCCGGCTAATCTCCGTCCCAACCAGCGCGTCACCATTTCTCCCGAATCAGAATCCCCGGACCCGGAATTTGGCACCGTAGGATATGTGGTCAAACATCTCGGCTCACCTATCAGCGACGAAGATGCCAGGGAAATGAGCAAGGCCATCGAAGAAGCATTCGGGCAAATTGAACCAGAAGACGATGTCGAACTCTAACCTACTCTTCGACACCAACGCCGCGATCGCACTGATCAATGGCGATCAACAAATCATCCGGAAATTTCCGCAGGTTTTCGGAGCGGCAATCTCCGTGGTTGTGCTTGCCGAGTTGCTTTACGGAGCTGAAAAATCGACCCGTCGTGCGCAGAATCTTGCCATGGTCGAATCATTTGCAAATACATTGCGAATCATCCCCTGTGGCTATGGAACAGCGCGGATTTGTGCTTCAGTTCGTAACCTGTTGCGTTTGGCAGGCAAACCAGTTCCAGCCAACGATTTGTGGATAGCTGCTTCAGCAATTGAACACCGAATGGCATTAGTTACTCGCGACAGGCACTTCAAACAAATTGACGGTCTTCAGGTCGTTGATTGGTAAACATTTGGATTCGTTCGCCTGAAGAGGGACGATGGTATTATCGGACCTGGCCATCCCAAATCGTTAAACTCCGGAATACACAGGGTGGGGCGTGCTAACCCGTTTTCATGGAAATTGCAGGCCCAATACCACAATACAATGAAGCCACATTGCGACCTGAAACATTCCGACGTGACAGCCACTTTGCACGTTGAACGTTGGTAGAATTACTTTCATGTCCCTCAACCAAGAACTCTCGGATCTGTTCCGCACCTTTGCCGCTATTCTGGAAATCAAGGGCGAGCCTGTTTTCAAAGCCATCGCGTTTTCCAAGGTCAGCCGCATTCTGGGGGATATGTCCAAGGACATTCGAGAGGCTTGCCAAAATGGAACGTTGGATCAGATCGAAGGCATCGGCGCTTCAAGCCAAAAGATCATCGAGCAATATGTGACGACCGGCAAAAGTGAGGATTTTGACGATATTTTTTCGTCGATTCCGCCGGGATTGATTCCCATGCTGCAAATCCCCGGACTGGGGCCCAAGACGATTTCGCTTTTCTGGAAGCAGCGGAACATCACCAGTTGCGATGAACTGGCCAAGGCCATCGAAACGGGCGCTCTCGCGGGCTTGAAAGGGATCGGCGACAAGAAAATCGAATCAATCAAGGAGGGAATTGCGATGCGTGCCCAGGCGTCGCAGCGCATGGGCATTGGCGAAGCCTGGCCTGTGGCGGAGCTGCTTCTCAGCCGTGTGCGCAAATTAAAAGACGTCAGCCAGGCAGAAATCGCGGGCAGCCTGCGCCGCCGTCGCGAAACCATCGGCGATGTCGATATCGTTTGCTCGGCTGCCAAGGGGACGGATATCACAGCGGCGTTCGTCAAATTCCCCGAAGTGAAAAAGATCAATGGTCAGGGCCCGACCAAGGCCAGCATCGTCACCGATCGGGGATTGCAGGTCGATCTGCGCGTCGTGCCGGAAGAAAATTTTGGCGCAGCGCTGCTTTATTTCACCGGCTCGAAGGATCACAACGTACGCATTCGCGGGCTCGCGCAGGACAACGGCATGACGCTCAGCGAGTGGGGCCTTTATAAGCTCGATCAATACGAAAAGGCCGAGAAGAAAACCGGCGAAGCGCCAATGCTCAAGCCGGTGGCCAGCAAGAGCGAAATCGAAATCTATAAAAAACTCGGCATGGACTATATCGAGCCGGAGATGCGCGAGGATCACGGCGAAGTCGATTTGTCGCTGAAACATAAATTACCGAAAGTGATCGCGCTGGCTGACTATCACGGCGATTTGCATTCTCACACGACGGCTTCGGACGGCACGGCCAGCATCGAGCAGATGGCTGAAGCCGCGCTGGAGCGCGGATATGAATTTCTCGCGATTACGGATCACTCCAAGAGTTCGGTGATCGCCAATGGATTATCCGTCGAGCGATTGCTGGCTCATGCCAAAGCCATTCGCAAGGTGTCGGACAAGCTGAAAAAGATCAAACTGCTGGCCGGCTCGGAGGTCGACATTCTGGTGGATGGTCGGCTGGACTATGAGGATGCGGTGCTGAAGGAGCTGGACTATGTGGTCGCTTCGCCGCACGTGTCGCTAAAGCAGGATTCGCAAAAAGCGACGGACCGTATCGTGCGAGCGATTGAGAATCGGTATGTGAACATCATCGGCCATCCCACTGGCCGATTGATCAATTCCCGCGCCGGTTTGCCGCTGGATTTCTCGCGGGTTTACAAAGCTGCGGCCCAGACAGGCACAGCATTGGAGATCAACGCCGGCTATCCGCGGCTGGATTTGAACGATGTTCACGCCCGCGGCGCCATCGAAGCCGGCGTCATGCTCGGCATCAATACCGACGCTCACTCCATCGAAGGTTTCGGCGAGATTAAATATGGGTTGAGCGTCGCTCGGCGCGCGTGGGCGACGAAAGAGAATGTCATTAATTGCATGTCATTCGCGCAACTACAGAAGTTTATCGCGAAGAAGAGATAGAACCGCAGATTTCGCAGATTTCGCAGATGAAGAAATGAAATCTGTGTAATCTGTGCAATCTGTGGTTAATTATCTTTTTTGATTTGCGCAACAAAAAACGCGGACCGAAGAGGAGCCACCCATCTACGATCCGCGCGTGTAACTCACAACAAGATATCACGCGCTTTTGGCGCGTCAATACTCATGCATTGCCAACTTCGCCAAGCGTCTGGCGAAGTTGCGCCTGGGAAAGCAGTTGCCGGATGGCGATTCCGGTTCGCGCATCGGCTCCGATAATCGGAATCGAACCATCATGAGGCAATGGGCTGGCCAGTTTTGTCTGGAGATAGCGCGCCATGTGTGTGCCGAC
>DASZXJ010000058.1:0-29402 GCA_035545895.1 Tepidisphaeraceae bacterium
GGCTTTGACCAAGTCGCGCAGCCGCCGCCGATCTCGTTCGCCAATTCGGGGCGTCGGGCCGCGGCCATGGGGCTTTGCGGCGATCGAACCGGAATCACGACGGCGACGCAACAGCTTTTGCACAAATGAGCGGCTTACCTCGAACCGATCGGCCACTTCCTGCCTCGTTTCCGTCTGTTCATCGCACGCGGTGCAAATCCGCTCCCGAAGATCCAACGACAAGCCCTCCATGCCACACCTCCAACAGCAGGTGATCGGCTCAGCCTACCGCAGGATAGGTGTACAGTCATCTGAAAACCGCTCTAATCTGTTGCAATCGACGAAGATTTTCGCGCATTTGCAAACATTATTGGAATCAGCCATCGAACGATTTGGTTTTACAAATACTGCCACAGCCGAAACTGTGGTCTGTGTCTTCTGGTCGGGACTTACTGCGGGATGTGAGTAGGGTTGGTTTTGGCGGGCAAGGTGGTTCCGACGGATGAGCTCATGAGCCGCCGCGCGAACGATCAAATAATTTTTACCTCCCCCTCGGTTGCCCGAGGCCCACGGAGCTAAGCCCTCCGTGGGCTTTTTTTCGCGCTGGTCCCTCGATCTAATAGACCTTGATGAGCAGTAGCACCCTTGATCGGCCGATCAATATCGTTTTTCTTGGCGCGGGCTCGATGTTTTGCCCCAATCTCTGTCGAGACATCCTGCAAATTCCAGGCGCCGACCGTGGACAATTCCGATTGTGCGATCTCAATCCCGATCGACTCACCACCATGCATCAGGTGGTTGCGAAAATGATTCGCGAGACCGGTCGCGAAGCCGGCTGGACCGTCTGCTCCAACACCGATCGTCGCGAAATCCTGCCCGGCGCTGATTATGCGATCTGCTGCGTCGAAGTCTCCGGCACGTCCTGTGTCGATTTTGACAACGACATTCCTCTGAAATATGGCATTGACCAGTGTATCGGCGACACGCTGGGGCCGGGCGGATTGTTCAAAGGGATGCGCACCGTGCCGGTTTTTCTGGATATATTGCGCGATCTCGCCGAACTCGCGCCCAACGCCTTTGTCCTCAATTACACCAACCCCATGAGCCTGCTGATTCTCTCGGCAGGACGGGTGTTTCCGCAGCTTCGGATCGTCGGGCTCTGTCATAGCGTGCAGGACACCAGCCATCGGCTGGCGGATTACGCAGGCGTTCCATATGACCAGATGAAATGGGAATGCGCCGGCATCAACCATCTGGCCTGGTTTACCAAGCTCAAACACCAGGGACGCGATTTGTATCAGACTGTTCTTTACGAGAAATTCGCACGAGAAATTGAGCAAGGCATCAAGGAAGCCGACGCCGGCCTGGCCAGCCACGATTCGCGGGATGACAAAAACATCGCCTGGCAGCAGACCGACCTGGTTCGCAAGGACATGTGCCTGCATTTCGGAGCTTTCATCACCGAGAGCAGCGGACATTTATCCGAATATCTCCCCTACTACCGGAAAAGCGACGCCGGCCGAAAGCTGCTCCGCACTCGCTACGATGGGGGCAGCCGGTTTTACGCAACCAATTGGCCCAACTGGCGCAAGAAGGCCGATGAGATGCGCCACCGCCTGACCACTGGCGAAGAACCCATCAAACTCGAACGGTCCTGGGAATATGCCTCCTATATCATCGAGGCCTGCGAGAAGGATTCCCCGCTGCGAATCCATGGCAACGTGATGAACCACGTCGCCGGCGCAGGGCAGCTCATCACCAATCTGCCGGCCGATGGTTGCGTCGAAGTCGCCTGCATGATCGATCGCAATGGAGTCCATCCAACCCGTTTCGGAAAACTCCCGCCTCAGATGGCGCATATCTGTGCAAGCAACATGGCGTTTTTCGATCTGGCTTCGACGGCCTGCATCGAAAAATCCAGGCAGGCGGCAATCCACGCGCTCATGCTTGATCCGTTGACCCAAGCCGTCCTCACGCCCGGCCAGATCAAACAAATGACCCTGGAAATGTTCGAAGCTGAAGGCGAGTTTTTACCAGGATTCACCTGATGAATTCAGGTAATTCAGGCAGGCTTGGAAGCGCCATCTCCCCCATTTGCAACGTGGAATTACTGAATTCCTGTCGCAAATCCAGTTCTTTATTGACCTGGCGGGCCGCTGGTCTAGGATAAGTCCGGTAATTTATGAGATCTCTCCGCTACATGCCGCTGACCTTCATCATTGGAGCCCAGGGGTTTCCGATGTTCGTCTCATATGTTGCCGTCGTCTTGACCGTTCTTCAGATCGCACGGGTTTGCCGCAGTTAAGTTTCTTCCTCTTTTTGACCAACGTTTATATCTCAGCGCGGTCCTGCGGACTGCCGCCAAACGGAAACCGTGGCTGCGGCATTCGACCAAGGCGAACGATGCAATCGCCCCCATAGGGAGATACGACCTTATTCCATCGTTCACGAGAACGATGCCGGCAATGAAAGACGGGAATTGAGTTGGTTAATAAGAAGTCGTACTCATCCGTGGCCTGCTCTTCCGTCAATCATTTGGCACATTGATCGCCGATGGCAGGCCCGGCGTGCTGGGCGTAACGCCGCTGCGATCCTGAATAAATGCCGCCCGCCGCTGCACCACAAGCCGAGGTGTCGTGGTCCCCACGCCGCTCCAGCCCTGTACCTGAATATAAACCGTGAACGAATCCGAGCGGGTGGTGATCAGATTGCTGACCTTGGTCATCAGGAGATATTGCTCTTCGAAATCGTAGTGCGAATGATCTCTGTCCGTGGTGCTCAACGGAGAAAAATCTCCCTGCCCATTTCCCGGCCCATCGGCTAGGGCCGGAGGCCCGCTCCCTCCGGAGGGATTCATGATGTCGTCTTGAATTCTTTGAAAAATGTATGGGTTATAGGGATTAGGAGCCGATGTAGGGAGTTGAGTTTCCCCTGCATCCGCCGGCACACGTACTCGATATAGGTCGAATATAGTTTTGAATGGTCCGCGACCAAAGCTCGCTGGAGCAAAGCCTACATTTGAATTGTTTGGATGAGTTGTATCTCCATCGCGCCAATAAACTATTGCCTTCGCGATTTCCCCGTTATCGTCCAGTCCATTATTAACGTTCGCAGCATTTGGGACAAAGGCCGCCGATTTTCCGCCGATCGCTTGGTCGGGCGGAATAAACAGGTATCTATGTTGCCCTGCCGGCGCCCACGGAAGTGCCGCCAAAACTTTCCAAGGAGCGGTATTGATATTGATCGATCCATGGACCGGGGCCGTACTCTCACCGTATGACTTGGTGCCGCTGGCGCCCAACGGATCGCCGGCGGTCGGTTCAAGACCATTTCGAACTGGAAACTGGGCAGGATTAATTAATGGGTTAAGCGGCGTCGTGTTATTTGAGGTTGCAGGTGCCTGCGGCAGATAGTCAGATGCAGGCGATTGCACAGTCAGATAATCAAACAGCTTCTTTGCCCATGCATATCGATGAAGCGAATTAATTGTATTTGCATCCACATCGGGATCGTAATCGTTGATGAGAATGTTCCCCGAAACGGGATCTCTAATGAGCAGCGGACAGAATCGTCCAACTTGTTCGCGAGCACCGGGTTTATCCGCTTCTGGCTGCTCGGCACCAGCGGCGGTGTTTCCAGGAAAATCATCTTGCGGGTCCGCATCTTCTGCAAATGCCGAATCCATCGAGATACTATTCATTTCGATCAGAATGTCATTCGCTGCATTGGCAGGATCAGGAATTGTAATCGTATATGCTGCGATGAAAGGGACCTGAAGAATATCGCCATTTCGCGCAAATCCTCCAAACGGAAATTTTGGAGCCCCGCCCGAAATCGCGTTTGGTCCCGGCCAGTCCTGATTAGCCAATTGGATTGGCAGATAAGCTGGGATATGAGACTTCTGTTTGGGCTGTCCCGGCTGGGGAATAACTGTATCTCCATTGCCCAATGCGTTCCATGGATCAAAATCACCAGTGTTATTCCATGGGTTTGGCGGATAATTGGTTCCCTGGTGCCGAATACCCTCTCCACCCCCATCCATATAACGACCGGGATAAACACATTGCCATCTTTGTTCGTCCCCGCATGGTCGGACATAGTGCCAGGTTGTATAAATATTTGCGGTGTAATCATCGATCCCCGAGAAGTCATAGGAATCAATCGGTCTCATGGAGCTTGGGCCGACAGTTCCAGCCAATTGTTCCACAATCTGCATCTCCAAACCCATCAATGGCCTATTAAGTTGACGACCTAATACTTGGGCCAATTGGGGCACTGTCACATGAATAGCATCTGAGGGATAATTTCCTCCAGAACCTCCTAGACCAGCTTCTGGCGGTACCGTCACAATCTTTGCGGATGGATTGTTATCCAAAATCATAAACTTTCCCGCTGGAATAATTTCGCCATTAAAGGTGTGAATCGACCGCAACATATTCGGTTGAGGTGTGCTCGTATACGCACCCGACAGTTGGCTACGGTCCAAGGTCATGATCTGATAATCTGAAGTGAGTTGAACGTCCTGATTGAACGGATTGTACAGCTCAATCATGACATATGGCTCGGTATTGTGCGGATCGGTTGGACCGGCTGGATGGCTCGCACCGCCCTGTGGATCATAAGCATTTCCGATATCCGTCCAAACAACAACTTCCGTAATAAAGGGCTGTGGCCTTACACCAAAAATGTTGATGTTGACAGCCGGCGGGGATGCCGCGTCATTGAGCATTGTTGTGGAAATCGAACGTCGGACCTGAATGTTTGGATCGCGCAACTGTAAAGTCTGAACTGCAGCCATAGCCGAGCGCAATAGAACCATAGTTTGAGGCTCGAACCGTGCAAACATCGCATTAGTATTACGAGGGTCTCGGATAACACTTCGAAACATGCGCTGTGGGTTTGGCACATTCACACTTGGCAATTGAGGCGCCGGGGTTCTAGGAAAGTGCATTCCAGCATACGGATCAAACGATGGAAGAGTTGGGACCTGATCAGCAAAAGGCGTAGCCGTCTGCGTGTTCTCCGACATCACGCTCCAATACGCACGCCAGAGTTCGCCGAACGAAGCGGTATTAACGTCTGTTTTCGCTGGATAAGCAGGTCGACCCTGCTTGCCGTACAAGGGGATCTTGTCGGGCTCGGTATCAGGCGTGCTCGTTGTATATTGAGCGGGAATGTTGGTGGCGGTGATCTCGCGCCGTGGTATCAGATTCGATGTTGTGCTATACGACGTGAGTAGCGCCCGCAGCGGACGCCTATACGTCGGCGATCTGGAGGGGTCATTCTTATTAATCGTAAAATGCGGCGGCGTTCCAGCTCCTTGGGTTGGAAGATTGACGCTGTCAACCACGCCATCGTAATTAAAATTATCATCAAACCAGTTTCCGATCCCGCTTCTATCCGATGGATATCGACTCTTGTATGGAGAAGTCCAGGTTGTCGAATCAAAATCCGCCACACCTTTATAAAGAGCATCGGTCGTCAGAGCCGTGCGGAACAACCGCTCTTCAATTGGGGATCGTAAAATGTCGGAATTAAGCAGGGTAAAGTGGTATGAGAGCGATGTCGAATCGGGCGCGGAGAAGGGCAAATAATATTTCTTATCCTGATCCGCTCCATAGAAACCGGGGTTATCCAGGCGCCGTGATAGCTGATGCTCCATCGCATCGCCTTGAGTGACAAACTTGAAATCGCCTCGAGCAGCCAGGACCGTGTTTCCGGAAACATAGGAATCTGCAACAGGGATTTCAGAAGGCTCATTATTTGGCGGATTGTTCGCGCCCAGCGGCGCTTTATTCATGCGATATTGTTGAATCGCGGCCATTTGCGGATAATGCGCCGGGTCCGGATTTGCAATATCCGTGGCCAGCGTGTTGTCCTGGTCCATCAACAATTCACGAAGGCCGACATGCGAACGAAATGTCCCCAAATCATTGAATGTTCCGATATTTGCCGCAGGAACGACACGGCCGAAAGTATCTACCCATTGCGGCGGACTTCCGCCGTTATTAATGCTCAAATCTTCAACACGACTGTAGGCCGTGTTGACGTTGACTGCTGAATTATTGTCGATAATACGAACTGCGCCGTAATACGTGACCCCATCAATCTCGCCGACCGGCAATTTGAATAATCCGGAATCGGCAACGCCATCGCCATCCGCATCGCCCGCCAGCACATAATGAGCAGGCACTCCGGCATCTTCCAAAACAAACCAGGCGGGCAAATTGGTTCCGTCCTGCATGCGCACCCAATTTGGCACCATCGGAAACCACTGACCTGACGTGCCGGGCAATGTCCACCTCGGCGCGCGATCGCTGTAGGTTGGTTTTATCAATGACGTGGCAGGCGGAATAACGACCGAATGGTCGATCGTGTAGGCAGATGCAAACGGCGATTCAAACGTCGAAACATTGGGCAGTTTTCCGAGGCTCGGCCAGCCCAATGCAGCAAACAATGGGGGTGATGCTGGGTCTGCTTGATATTCATACGCCAATGGGACTCTTGGTGATAACCAGAAATCGCCTGCGTCCTTTAGCTGTTGAAGGCGAACCAAGTCAGGAATTCCGATTCCACCACTTACACCCGCCGTAATGAGCGCATCAGGATCGACATTCACTGGCATATCCCAATGACCATAAGTAAGGGTTCCGCCGCCCTTGTAATCAAACGCTGAATCCGCCGGCAAGCGATATCCGTAAACCGGCGTGGCTCCATCATTGAACTGTCCATATAAGTCGCCGACGATTGCCGCCTTGGACATTTCCTTTACGCCTTCGACCAGCAAATCGATTTGCGTATTGGAAGTGTGCTCCTGAACCGTATAGCGATCGCTCCGTGTGCTTGAGAGAATGGCCGTGCCCATCAAAGCGAGCAGCACGACAAGCACGACGACGAGGATCAGGATCGAACCCGGCCGCATGCGGTGCATCCGACGATGCATCCGATTCAAAAAACCAACAGAATATTGAATTGGATTTCGCATGACTCGTAACCTCATAACTAGCTGGCAGCACGCAGCGGGCGGCTGGCAGCAATACATTCCGCTCGCTGAACTGTACGTTCTGTCCATCGCCAAACAGACAACGCGCGACAGGTAGGCAGGCATGATTTCACTGCCCGCCGCCTGCTGCCTACTGAACCTTAAATACAAATTCAAAAAACTGCGTCTGACTCAGATGGCCATTCGGATCGTCCAAGCCAATGACAATACGGATCATCGACGGCCGAATGGGATCGTCCGGGCCCCAGGCGCAGGTGTAATCTCCAGGTAGCGATAGATAAGGCGGGCCGTTAACAGCTCTGGAAGCAGCCACGACACCTGAAGCACTGTAATCTGGTTGTTCAGCCAAAGTTGAACTGGCCATTTTTTCAAAAGGCACGCTGACACCACTCCAAGCCGGTGTTCCGGAAGGAATCAAATGAATTGTGTCCCTTAAGGGGCAAACATCGCCTTCATTTACACTGATGGTTCCATTGCCATTTGTATCGCGCGGAAAGCCGTACCAGCGAATTTGCTTGCGCTTAATTGTGGGGGTAATTGGGTCCGGGACGAGCACAAAATCAATTTCGCCATCGGTGCCTTGGCGAACGCCCTGAAAAACAGGTTTATAGCTAACGGGACTTGTCGAGCCGTCAACGCAAGCATCAAGAAGTGCTCCGTATGTTGGAGAAGCACTATCAGTATCCTGCGCTATAAAATCCCCTGCGTATTCCACGATAAACTGCGTGCAGTTTGCGAGAAAAACCGGCACCTGTTGAGCAACGTTGTCGGGAGTGAGCCGTGCTTGGGATCCGCTCTTTAATGCAAAAGGTGACGCTTGAAATCTCCGGCCAAGCATCAATTGTTCCCACCATTCCGAACCGGCCGGTGGATTTGGATTAGCGGTGATATAGTTCTTTAGAATTGGCTTAAAGGCAACCATGCTTGTGCCCGCCAAATCATATCGAGAAGATTCCAGTAAATAATCCGTCGCTGCGTGACCAGCATATGGGGGAAATATTCTCGATTGATACGACAACGGGGCAAGATCAGTACCATCAACCGTGTAATGAGTTTGATGCGTTTTAATGGGCGAACCAATGGCTGCATTGCCACTTTGATCAAGAACTGTCTGTGTGGTGATGATTTCGTTACTGCTTTCATCTTCTTCGTGCAGCAGCATAGCGACTCGACCCAGTAACCATTGCGATGAATAAAAGTTGTTTGGATTTCCCGTGAAAGTAAATGCGCCGGGATTTGTTCCTGCAGAAAAAGACCCGTTGTTATCAGGTAATTTCAAATGCCCGTACCAGATCCAGGCTTCTTGCGTCGCCATATCCGCAACAAACGGCTGCACCCCGCTGGAAACGGTGCCGCCGCCCGTCATGCGGGGAAAGCGATCTCGCGCGAAAAATGAAAAAATATCCGTGCGATGGGCACGCAAGCCGGGTTCGACAACGGAAACTGGAATCGTGCTGGAAGAATTGGCTGGATCGATATCGAGCAGCGGATTGGTTGAATCCGGCGCGCCCAATTGATCCTTTTGATCGCGAAAAGCGGCCGTGACATATGATCGCAGCAGGATGAACGGCGCATTGGGCATGTCAGCCGCCCCAAAATCGCGCGACATGACGGCTTGAGCGCCTTGCCCATCGAGCGCGGATTGGCTGAGCGCTGCAGCAGCGCCGGTTGCGTTGCCGACGCTCTCAAACACGTAATTCACACCAAGCATGAGCAAAACAACCAGCGCGATCGAGATCATTAACTCGATCAGGGTAAAAGCCGAATAGCGGACGATGCACAATCCACCGTTTTTTAAGCAGTTGGGCACGCCGATCCTGTTCAATTCCACGCTCATCGTTCGTCCTTCATGGCCACTTGACTATTGCTGCTTTCTGGGCTGAATTTTCACAAACGTGGTATACGCGCCTAGCGCCATCGAATTACCCGAATACGGAGCAGTCGCGTCGTAAGGCGAAACGTAGTCCGCGCCGACAATAAATGCCTGTGCATCGGTCAGCCCGGTGACATTGTCGGCTACTATATTGATGTCGCCATCGGCGCCAGGATCGTCACGAAATTCCCCGCCTGGCGACAATTCAAAAACGCGGGTACCGGATGTCTCCTGATCAAACCGGTGCACGCCAAGGTGGAAAATATCTCCGTTGTGACGACCCTTGGATGCGCCGGTGATATTGTCGTCCTGGATAACGACGTAAGCGCCTTCGACCGCTGCCAGATAATCCAGATTGTTCACGACAACGGGTTTGACGGTGATCAAATCCACCGCGCCGCTGTGCTGAATTGTGACCAACACCGGCTTGGCCGTCAGACGTGGCAAAACACCGACAACCCGGGTGCCGGTATTATCCTTTGGAGAATTCGTATCATCTTCCACATTGAATGTCGCGGTGTTGCGTGCGTGAACCGGAAAAATATAGACTTGAGCGTACTGGGCCCACCCGTCAGGTTTGTCCGGGTCTCCATCACGGCGATAAAGAAAAATCCAGCCATATCGCGAATCATCCGGACGAACCAAATTTCCGCGAGCCATATCCCAAAGGTACGGACCTGAAGGCGGCGTTGCCTTCCATGGCTGGACGACAACTGACGGCGCCGGCAAAGCAGAAGTTCCTGATGGCAGAACATTGGTTGCCAACTTTGCATCGGCGACAGTAAACGGAGTCGAAACCGTCCCATCGTTCACCACCTGCCCAAGAAACGCCATGCCGGCGCGAGCACCGCCGACACCATTGACCTGATCTCCACTTTCGTTGGCCTGCTGCAGCGCGACTGGAAAAACGCCAGCCACCATAATAAATCCCACACCGAGAATGATTACTGCGAACATGACTTCGGTGAATGAAAATCCGCCGCGCCATTTCAAGCGGGCAGCCAATGCGCAAGCGCCTGGCCATTGCCGCCTGCCGCCTGCTGCATGCTGCCTGCTTATTTTCCTCACGTTCTTCATCATTCGCCTTTGATCAGCGTTCCGTTGTATCGATTCACCATGACCGGCAACGCGTTTTTGTCGAGCCAATCTTCTTCAGCCCACTCCGTACCGGCAGTATTGGGTGCACCATAACTTGCAATTGGAGTCAAGCTGGGAAACGAATAGTCCTTGAATGTACCGGCCGGACCAACCGCATCGTTGTTGTGAAAATCATCTGTGCCTGCGGCGGTAGCAAATAGCTGACGGTCATACAGAACCAATCCGAATTCCGTGGTTAAAACATTGGGGCTTGCAGTAGGCGAAGCAACCATTGGAAAGCTGTTTGGAAAACCAATCGCAGGGCCACCTGTATATACGGTATTCAATCCCATCCGATGCCCCAACTGTCCTGCGCCAATTGGCGAGGGTGGATTCGTGCTAGCCGGGTCAGTATCAACAACCGTATATATCGAAATGCGGGAGTGAATAAGTCGCCCCGCCGAGTCAAACATGATTGCCCCACACCGCACGTAGCCATCACTTGTGCGATTGCCCGCGTTATCGAGAGTTGCATCATTGATCATTTGGATGCCAACGCCGGTCGGCAGAGTAATTCCATCTGCGTCCGGCACAAGGTCAATTGCATATTGATCAACGGGAATCCAACTTGCGGCATTGGACTTGGGTGGAGTGTTGTTAGCCACAGGGTTAATGCAAAGAAAATACCGTAATGGCGAAGTGTTTGGATCAGCTACATAGTCGCCGGACTGGTAGGAAGTATTGCCCGTCCACGAACTAAATTGTGCAGGCTGGACGAGCAATCCCACATATCGATCGATTGTGGGATCGAGAAAGAACATCACACCACGCGTTTCTCCTTTGGCGATGGCGTCGTTGCGCGCTACGGCCAACATTGAACTGATGGAATTCACAGCAAGATCCTGGCTTTTTGATCCGGTGATAAGGTTAAAGGCTGGGACAGCCATCGCCAGCAGGAGCACCATGATGCCGATAACGATCAGAATTTCCGTGAGGCTAAACCCCGAATGCGCAATGAATGCACAATTACCTTCAGGCAATCCCTGCCCGCTGCCTGCCGCCAACTGCCTGCTGATTCGATGATTGTTCATGGCTCAAACGAATAAATGTTGTCGTCACCCTTTGCGAAATCGCCATCCGGCCCGGCGCTGGCCCAAAATGGACGGCCAGGACGCGTCAATTGGGGTTGAGGGGGCGTGACAGTTGTATTCATCGCAACCTGTCCTTCCGGCGAAACGATAATCATCGATGTAGGTTGCACGGCCGCACTCGTTGGAACGTTGTAGTCAGTTGCTCCATTTGAAAGTCGCACGCGTAACCCCGTAGCAGGGACAAAAATAATTGGATTGTCCCACGCATCAAGGAGCAATGGGGCTGCGGGACTGCTGTCGGCGGCCCAAATGCTGTCTCCACCCTGGGCCGGAGCAGGCGCCCCGGTTGAAGAATCCGCTTCCGGCGCCTTCTTTGAAAACTTTTGCCCATTGTTGATTACTTTGGCACCGACTAGATAGTGAACAGGTTCAGCTTGCCCCGCACTTGTATTGTCGTAGAGGACGCCGTGAAGTCCCGGACCCTGAATAGTTGCCGCAACCCACGAGGGAGTGAAATATCGATCCGCTGGGATCTTTTGAAGAGCGGCTGTATTGGAAGGCACGCTGAGCAAAAGGATCATAACTTGCTGCGTATTCAAAACCGCTCGCGAGCCGTTTCTCACCGCGTTGCTGGCATCACCTATTACCATTCCAGGAGCATCCATCGTATCAAATGCGCCGGACGAATCTCCGATCAGCTCAGGCACGTTCCAAAAATCCACATTCTTGTTTCGCTGGAGATTGGGAGCCGGAGAGACGGTTTTCGGAACGGTCTGGCCGGTTTCAAGCCAGCGCCAGAAAGGCGGATATTTTTGAAGGTGCGTACGCGCATCGAAATCGGCGAACATCGACTGAAGGCTGGCGAGCGTCGCTTTTGTGCTGCGGGCCTTGCTGCCGCTCATGAGGCTGCTCGTGCCCAACAGCAACATCGCCGCCAGAATCGCGATGACCCCTATGACGATCAATATCTCGATCAGCGTAAATGCCTTGCGTCGTTGCCGTTTCACAGACTCCTCGCTTTCCAACCAGGTAACTATTCGCATTGTCCAGCACAAATCGAAGGCCGAGACCAACGCTGCAGGGCCGGGAAAAACGCGTTTTCCGGTCTGATTTTGCGGTTATCTATTCCTCACTGCCGCTTTGGGTCTCATAACTGTAAACGTTGTCTTCGCGGCTGAGATAATCGCGATCAGGCCCCGCGGAAAAGAAGAAAAACTGGTCCTGCCCGGCGCGGGACGGGGCCAAACCGATCAACTGGTGTTGCCCCGCCATAAATACCACCGGCGAACCCCACGCATCGCGCAAGGTCATCGTCCGCTCATCCCACACGCTGATGGGTAAATCATTAAATGGCGTCTCCGCGACCTGCAATTCCTTGTGTAGCGACCGATACTCCGTCATCAACTGCCTGATGCATTGCTGATTATTTCGCAGCGCCGCGGCTGCCACCAGCGGTGCATCCGGAGCAATCGATGCGCGCGCGTTTAAAAGCGGCGCGACCATCGGTATATGGCCGTCGTGATCCTGTGCATATTGGCGCATCAGATCATCCAGCCGCACGAGCACGGTTCGAGTCAATGTCTGGGCCGATTGATCCCGCACGTATCGCGAGAGGCTGACCATCAAACCCATGATGATCGTCAGGACCGCCAGGGTTGTAAGAACTTCGATCAGGGTGAACGCCGACTGATGAATTATGTACGAAGAGCATCGAGTTTCGCGACAGTCCCTGATCATTCATCAATCCGGTTTCATTACGGCTGGAAATTGGTCACATCGTCGCATTTGGGGACGGCTCTTCGAACTGCGATGATGTCATCGTTAGTCGCTGGGGCGCTATTAGCGGCGATGTTAAGATCAAGTGGACCAAAGACTCCGTCAGGACCCGCGGACCAAAGAAGAAATGGCTTGTTGATCGCCGTATCCACACTCTGCTCGATATAACCATCGAAATTTGTGTCGCCGACCATGACTCGCATGCGTGCAAGCAGAGGATTGTCGTTTCCCGTCTCGTTAGCGTGGCGAAATGCCTCAACATTGTCGCTTGCGTTATACAACGGCAATTTCTCGGTCTGTGTGACTGTTGTTGGCACCAAGTCCAAATATGGTTTGGGCGATGGGCCTGATTGGGTCACATCAATCCGTCCAGGACGTGAGGGGAAATAAAGGATTTCGTTTCCGTAGGTGTCGATCAGCACTGTACCGCGATTGTGAACCTTATTCGGATCCACATAAGGCCCCCAAACCTTGGCAGCGCCGAGCCGCGCCTTAAACCCCGGTCCATCATAACCATCGCGCGAATTGAACGGCTGCCATGCTGTCAGATCTGAGGTCGGCTTGACGGAACCTGCATCCATGTTGATCAACGCGACGTAGTAACTCGACCCGCTGTCTTGAACAATGTCGCCTGGCTTATAACCGGCAGCAGAAGCTGAATTGAACGCCGGCGGATCGTAAGCGGTGTCGTTCGCCCCAGATGAATTCAGGCCATCGCCACCCGGACCAAGCAGCGCCTTGCCTAGGGTGGCGGCACCGGTATTCGGCAGGGGAATTCCGTTGGCCGCTGTGGGCAGGCGAGGAATGTCGCCGAAGTCCTGGCGATAAGCTTCGATAGAAGTGGCAATGATTTGCAGATCCGCCTGCACCTTGGTGCGACCGGCTTTGGCGTAAATGCCCACGACCATGGGCAGCAGAATCGACACCAGCAGCACAATAATGCCGATGGCGACGAGCAATTCAACCAGCGTAAACGCAGTTGAGCCGGACCTATTGTCCGCCGACCGGGCCAAAGTTCGTGATGTCATCTGTTGTGCCATAAACTCGATCCGGTCCTGCACTGATCAGGATGTATGCGTCCTTCTGATATGGAACATCGTTTCGTTGCGTTTTGTTGCTATAAGTGGTATCGGTTTCACCCGGCGTGGATAGCGATGTGTTTCTGAAATAGACGTACGGATCAATGGGCTTGCGGTCAGCAAACTTTGACTCTGGTTTGATCGGGTCCGAATTATCGGCGAATAATCCATGCGGATGACCAGTTGAATATCCAACGGGAATAATTGGCGATCGCCCCGATCCGATCTTTGAATCGGTATATCCGATGACCTGATGCAAATCGTACTGACCTATGCGATTATCCGGATTACTGTAATCATAGGTGCAGATTGTGTTGTTCTTCTCATCAACTGATCCGGTAGCAAAGGCGCCGCGCTTAGCACGCAAATAAAGAATGGGCATCGGATCGTTATACTGATCGACAAACTCAGGGATAATTGTGTCCTTTGCACCTGCGGAATCAGCATCATCCACAAAGTGGCCGGTTTTCAATGGCTGCGATCTCCATGAAAGATTCGAACTTTCGATGTATGTCTGATAATGCTTTGCCGCATTCAAACTGTTCGCACCATTGCCCACGAGCCGCGGGTCGTACGTTATTTGGCTTGAGGCGCGATCAAACCGCAGACCGCCGAGCAATCCCAGCACAAGATTTTCCGCCATTGTGATTTGCCTGGGGCCACTGGTCGCTGTCCACGTTAAATCATAATCCGTTGCTGTCGAATCAATTGAGATGGCCGGCGGAGTCGAGCTATTCCAAATCTCCTTATTCGTCAGCGGCCCCGGATAATCGCGGAAATCATTGAAATAATTATCGATCGACCGGGAAAGCTGGCTGATGAACGCGGTGGTGGTGGACTTGCGCGCTGCTTCGCGCACACGAGAAGCAACCGGCACGAGAATTCCCACAAGAATTGTGATGATCCCGATCACAACCAGCAATTCGATCAGCGTGAATCCTGACGAAAGGCGGGCGGATCGCGCGGGCAGTCTTTTGTCTTGCATGAATTCGCCTCGCATTAACTCTTCTTCTTTCCGCCGCCGGGGGAGGAGACGCTTTGGATCAGGCTGATCATCGGCGCGAACAGCGCGATGACGATGAATCCGACCAATAGACCGAGCACCACCACCATGACCGGCTCGAGAATGCTGATGAGCGAACCGACCAGCACGTCCACGTCGCTGTCGTAGTTGTCGGCGATCTTGATCAGCATCTTGTCCAGGTCGCCAGTTTCCTCGCCGACGTCCACCATGTTCACAACCAAGGCATCCACGACCTTGGTGGCGCGCAATGGGTCCGCCATGCTTTCGCCTTCGCGAATGGCATCGTGAACCTTGATCAGCGCGCGGCTATACACCTCGTTGCCGCAGGTTTCTTTTGTGATGTTGAGCGCATCGAGAATGGGCACGCCGGCGCTGATAAGCGTGCCCAGCGTTCGGGTAAACCTGGCGATGGCGGTTTTCATCAGAATGCCGCCAAGAATCGGAATCTTGAGTTTGACCACATCCAGCCCGTATCGCCCGGCATCGCTCATGCCTATCAATTTCATTAAAAGCATGAATCCGATAGGGCAGAACAACACATATGCCCAGCCATATTGCTTGCCGAACCAATTGCTGACCGTAAGCAGAACCTGCGTGATCGCGGGCAATTCGGTGTGGAAATCCTTAAAGATTGTCTCGAACTTCGGAATGACGAAGATCATGATCATCGAGACGATGCCGACGGCGATGCTGATGACGACGGCGGGATAAATCATGGCGCCGACGACTTTTTTCTTCAGCTTGGCGGCTTTTTCCATGAAGTCGGCCAGGCGGTTGAGGATGAGGTCGAGCACGCCGCCTGCCTCGCCGGCGTTGATCATGTTGACGTATAGTTTGTCGAAGGCCTTGGGGAATTGGGCCATTGCATCGGAGAGCGTTCCGCCGCCTTCAACCTCATCCGCCACGCCGCCGACAATCGCCTTGAGCAAGCCCGGTTTTTGCTGTTGTTCCAGAATCTGAAGCGATCGAAGGATGGGCAGGCCGGCATCCTGAAGGGTTGATAGCTGGCGAGTGAAGGCAACCAGTTGTTTGCGAGGCACCCCGCCGATTGCGAAGGGCATTTTCTTTTTCTTCGAGGGTGCTGCGGCCTCCGTGCCCGCCCCTTTCTTGGCCTTTTTCTTACTGGCCTTTTCGCGGACTTTGGTGGGGTAATATCCCTTGCCACGAATTTTGGCGATTGCATCTTCGTTGGAATTGGCTTCGATCTCGTCTTTGACCGCCTGCCCCGAAGAATTCATCGCTTCATATGCAAAAATTGCCATGGATTAACTCCGGTCTGTCTCCGCCAACGCACTGTTTTCCGCCGGATTGTTCGCGATGTCCAGCATCAAGCATCTCCGCCGCTTGGCTTCCATTGTAAGCTCGGTTCATAATTGCTGTACAGGCCTGACATTATAGGACCAGTAACACGTCGCGTTCTATTCCATCCAGTTGCGCCACCAGGTCGCCATGCGGTCGGCCTTGGGCCGGCGCGTCGGGGGCGGAATTTCCGGCAGGCCATCGCCGACGCGCGCCAGGAGGTTGCCCACGCGGGTGATCCGATCGAGTTGTCCTGGCAAGGATAATCGGTGCAATTTCCAGCCGATCCAGTACACCCGGTAAGCCGGTCGAATATCGGTCAGCGTCCGCCATAAATCCGACGGCAAATGTCCCGCTGCCCGGCAACTTTCAGGATTATGCTCGATCACCAGAACCGGCGGCTGGGGCGCCTGAAGCAAACGGGTCATTCCACGCAAGGCAATCAGCTCCGAACCTTCGACATCGAGCTTGATGACATCGGGAATACGCTTTTCACTGGATAAAAACTGATCCAGTCGCACGGCCTTGGCTTCAAACGGCTCGCCTTGCGCATGAACCCCGGCCATTCCGTGGTTCGTGCCTTCAGCACTGGGCCGGTGCATTTGCAGGGTTTGCGACTGATCGCTCAGCGCCAGGTTGTGCACGCGAACGCGCTGACCGACGCCGTTGAAATCAACGTTGGTCCGTAATCGCTCGCAGTTTTGGGGATCCGGTTCAAACGCATCGACGCGCCCAATCTTGCCGACCCAATGCCCCGCCAGCGTCGAAAAATAGCCGATATTCGCGCCGCCATCGACGAACCATGAGCCGCGCTTGAGGAGTTTGCGAAGCTGGCGGTGTGTATCGCGTTCGTACACGCCAATGGCCATGCAGCAATCGGGATAAGTCGCCAGATCAAGATCCAGAACAAACGCGTCGGGCGTGGTGAATCGGCCTCGCCATTTATCGGGCGCGACGAACCTTCGGACAAACCGCGCCAGGTGATAACCCCCGCGCTCGGTTGGCGCCAATCGCGAATAAGCGCCGGCCGCAACCAGCATTGGCTGTGCTAACAGGCCCATTCGGGTGATTACTCTTCAGTAAGCGTTTCGCGAACCACTTCTTCGATGGTGGTGATGCCGTCATAAATCGCCATCAAGCCGCATTGCCGCAAGGTGCGCATGCCGCGCTTGCGGGCTTCGGCTCGCAGCACCTGCGTGCTGGCGTGCTTGACGATCATGTCGCGCATTTCATCGTCCAGAAGCATGATTTCGTAAATACCCAGCCGGCCGCGATATCCCGTGTTGTTGCAGTTTTCGCAACCCTTGCCGAAATAAAACTTCTTGCCGGCGACGTCCTCGGGCTTGAGTTCAAGCTCCATGAGCTGCTCTTCGGCGGGGGTGTACTCGGTCTTGCAGTTATTGCAAATGCGACGAACCAGTCGCTGAGCGACAACGCCTTCCAGCGTGGCGGTAATCAGGAACGGCTCCAGGCCAAGATCAAGCAAACGCGCGATCGAGCTGGGCGCATCGTTGGTGTGCAGCGTGTTGAACACCAGGTGACCGGTCAACGACGCCTGCACGGCAATTTCAGCGGTTTCCTTGTCGCGAATTTCACCGACGAGCACCGTGTCGGGGTCCTGTCGCAGCATGGCGCGAAGAATTCGGCCGAATGTCAGTTCGATGTCCTGACGAATCTGACACTGAATGATGCCGTCAATGTCATATTCGATCGGGTCTTCAGCCGTAATCAGCTTGGTCGAAATATCGTTCAATTCACGCAAAGCGGAGTACAGCGTGGTCGTCTTACCCGAACCGGTCGGGCCGGTCACGACGACGATGCCGTTGGGCTTGTGAATCAACTGGCGAACGACGGACAGGTCGTCTTCGCGAAGGCCGATCTTGTCCAGGTCGAGCGCGACGTTGCTTCGGTCGAGCACGCGCATGACGACGCTTTCACCGAACATCGTGGGCAATACGCTGACGCGAAGGTCGATCGGCTGGTTGTTGACGCTCAGTTCGATACGTCCGTCCTGCGGCAGTCGGCGCTCGGCGATGTCCAGATTCGCCATGACCTTTACGCGCGAGCTGATGGCTGCCGCGATATGGTTCGGCGGGGGCATCATTTCGTACAGCACGCCGTCAATTCGATAACGCATCTTGAATTCGTCTTCAAACGGCTCGAAATGAATGTCCGATGCCTTGTCCTTGATGGCTTGGAGCAATACGAGGTTGATCAGTTTGCGGACGGGATTGGAATCGGCGGCGTCCTTGAGGGAATCCAGGTCGATCGATTCGCCGCGGCCTTTCAAATCCTTCAGCGAATCGTCGGTCGCCAGCTCGCCGAGCACTTCGCCGAGACTGTCGGCGGCGGCGTTGTAATGCTTGTTGATCAGCTTTTCGATTTGATCCGGATCGCCGATCTTGGCGGTGACAGTCAGGCCCATCAATTGACGCAGATCGTCCAAGGCGCGGAAGTTTTCCTGGCTGGCCATGACGACGGTCAGCTTGCGGCCGGCTTTGTCGTAGGCGATGGGCAACACCTTGTTGGTGGTGGCAATCTGCGCGGGCACCGCGTCGATCACTTCCTTGGGGATGTTCACGCCTTCGAGATTGACCAGTTCGTACCCTTTTTGGGCGGCCAGCGCGATGTTGAGATCGACTTCCTTGACGTAGCCAAGGTCAATGAGAATTCGGCCGATGGCGCCGCCCTTTTTCTTTTGGAATTCGAGCGCTTCCTGGACCTGTTCACGGGTGACCTTGCCCATCTTGGTGAGCACCCGGCCAATGGGCCTGCCCTGAAGCTGATCGATGGGTGGCATTCCACCTGCGCCTCCGGGGCCTGGCGCTGCCACGCCGTTGCCGCCGCCGGTGGATGCGGGCGGCTTGGCGGACGCGCCGTTGCCGCCGGGCGCTGATGGAGGGCGGACTCCTGGTGCAGAGGGCGGGCGAAGTCCCGGCGTCACGGAAGGCGGGCGCAGCGCCGGCTTGGCGGGAATCGCGCCCGCAGGCGATTTGGGAACCGCGGATCCAGTGGTTGGCGTATTCAAACGTGACATATCCTGCACCTCGTCTCAGTTGCGAAATTCGATTCGATTACTTTTTCCCCGCCGCCGCCTGCATCCGTGCACGATTCGCCGCCGCCTGTGCCGCCTTGTCCGCCTCGCTGCCGCCCGAGCCGGGTGGCCCGACCGGCTTGGCGCCGCCGCCCGCGGCAGCCGCTTCTTCCGCCTCGGCCATCAACGCGATATCGTCTTCCTTGTTCACCGCAACGCCCGCACGCTGCATGCGGTCGACCATGCCTCCGGGATTCTTGCTCTTGTCGATCGCTTCATCCCCGCCGATTCGACCTGCCTGGAAGTGGTACCACAGGTTGTCATCCAGCAACTGCATGCCAAATTTCTTGCCGGTCTGAATTTCCGAGTCGATGCGGAAGCTCTTGTTTTCGCGGATCAGGTTTTGAATCGAAGGGGTCACATACATGAATTCATACGCCGCCACCATGCCGTCCGTGTCGATGCGCGGGCACAGCGCCTGCGAAATGACCGCCAGCAGATTGCCCGCCAGCTGCACGCGAACCTGTTCCTGCTGATCGGTTGGGAATGCGTCGATCAGACGATTGATCGTCGAGGCAGCGCCCGACGTATGCAGCGTGCCGAACACCAGGTGGCCGGTTTCAGCGGCGGTGATGGCGGACGAAATCGTCGCCAGGTCGCGCATTTCACCGACCAGCATGCAGTCCGGGTCCTGACGCAACGCGCGTCGCAATGCTTCGGAGAAGTTCGGAACGTCCACGCCGATTTCACGCTGCACCACCACCGATTTCTTGTGCGGGTGGTAATATTCGATCGGGTCTTCCATCGTGATGATGTGACGATCAAAGTTCTCGTTAATGTAATTGATCATGCACGCCAGCGTTGTGGTCTTGCCCGAACCGGTCGGTCCGGTCACCAGGAACAAGCCGCGCGGACGGCGGCAAATCTGCTCCGCCATTCTGGGCAGGCCGATCTGCTCGAACGTCAGAATCTTGTTCGGAATCTTTCGCAGCACCAGCGAGCAATATCCCTTTTGCTTGAAAATCGCGACGCGAAAACGCGCTTCATCGCCATACGCAAAACCGAAGTCGCCCGAGCCGGTTTCCTCATATTCCTGCTGAATTCGTTCCGGCGTGATCGACTTCATCAGCGCCACGGTGTCTTCCGGCTCAAGCACCTTGGTCTGAAGTTCTCGCAAATGCCCGTGCATGCGAAGTGTCGGCGGCTTACCCACCGCCAGATGCAAGTCCGATGCGCTGCGGCGAACCGTCGTTTCCAACAACCTGTCAATTTGAATCGTTGCCATACTGCAATTTGTTACTGGTTACTCGTTTCTCGTTACTTGAGATTCTCGAACTTCGGGAAACACAAGTAACAATTAACAAATAACAAGTAACCTCCTCTTATTTATCCACAAGCACACCTTCCACCTGCGCGACCTTCACGACTTCTTCAGCGGTGGTAATGCCATTGAGCACCTTGAGTCTGCCGTCCATCAGCAGGCTCTTCATGCCGCTCGCCAGAGCCGCTTTGCGGATCTTGTTGGTTGGCGCTCGATCAAACGCCAGCGTGCGGATTTCGTTGTTCATTTGCATCATTTCAAACAGACCAACTCGGCCACGGAAGCCGGTGTTGGTGCAGTTTTCGCAGCCGCGCGGCTTGTAGATCGTTCGATCCTTCAAGTCATTGGGACCAATGCCCGCCAGCTTGAGCCACATCATGTCCGGTTCCTTGTCAGGCTGTTTGCACTTGGGGCAAAGGACGCGGATCAGTCGTTGCGCCATGATCGCCTGCACCGAAGATGCCACTAGGAACGGTTTCACGCCCATATCGATCAGGCGAGTGATTGCACCGGGCGCATCGTTGGTGTGCAGCGTGCTGAACACCAGGTGGCCGGTCAACGCAGCCTGAATGGCGATGTCCGCCACTTCAAGGTCTCGAATTTCACCGACCAGAATGATGTTGGGCGCCTGACGCAACATCGCGCGAAGCACCGACTTAAACGTAAATCCGATGCTTTCGCGGACCTGACACTGATTGATGCCAGGGAAGTTATATTCCACCGGGTCTTCAGCCGTGATGATCTTGCGATCCGGGCGATTCAGTTCGTTGAGCGCACCGTACAAAGTCGTCGTCTTGCCGGAACCCGTCGGACCCGTCACCAGAAAAATACCGTTGGGCCGGCGAATGATCTTCTGGAAGTTCTTGTAATCCTCTTCCTCAAAACCCATGTTTTGAATGCCGATACGCACGTTGTCAGGACGCAGAATACGAAGCACCACCGATTCGCCGTGATAAGCCGGCAGGCTGCTGACGCGGAAGTCGATGTTCTGCTTGTCCACCTGTAACTTGATGCGCCCGTCCTGAGGCAGGCGCTTTTCAGCGATGTCGATGCCCGCCATGATCTTGACGCGCTGAATCAAGGGCCCCTTCATGCGAAGCGGGATGCGGTCGCGCTCCACGCATTCACCGTCGATGCGATATCGCACGCGGACTCGGTCCTTCATCGGTTCAATGTGAATATCGCTCGCCCGGCTGCGGCAGGCTTCGGAGATGATCGCATGCACCAGCTTGATGATCGGCGCCTGCGTTGGATCGGCGGCGGTGTCCTCGCCCATGTTCGCCATGTCGATCGACTTATCGATCGACCGGTCCAGCGATTTGTCCATCGACTTGTCAAGCGAGTCGCGCAATCGATCGATCGTTCGGTCCATCGTCTTGTCGATCGTGCTGGATGATGTCGTGCCCAGCAGTTCGTCCAATATCGATTTGATGCGCCCGCGCGGCGCGAGCACGGTCTTGAAATCCTTGTTCAACCGGAACCGCAGGATGTCGAGCATTTCCAGATCGAGCGGGTCGTGAATGGCGATCTTGAGCTTGCCGCTTTCCCGGCCCAGGGGGATGATCAGATATTTCCGCATCAGGTCATCTGGAATTTCATTGACGGCGTTGGGCGCCACCGCGCTCTTTTCCAGATCGACGTATTCCATGTTGTGCTGGGCCGCCAGCGCCTTGAATACGTTGGCTTCGGAACAGAGTTTCAGATCCACCAGCGCTTCGCCGACGCGCTGTCTTTTGCTCTTGCCGTGATCCAGCGCTTTTTGCACTTCCTGGGCAGAAATGATTCCCCACTCAACCAGTAGTTCGCCCAGACGCTTTTGCTGCTTTGCCATGTTGTTTGTTCCTCGCGCGGTGGAGGGCTGGCGTGAATCGCAGGTGGGACACTGCCTTAACTGCCGCGGCCAGCTCGTTTTCTCCCTTGGGGCTTTACCTCGGTCCGTTTGCCCAGGGCCAGTCTTATAAGTTTACCCCTTCTGAACAGCCTCGACAACCGTTTTTTAATGTTCGCAGCGAGACAATGTGTGACTTTTTCCGCCCACTTCAATTCGGGTAGTTGGGGTCCGGTGATGCGCCCGATGGCCACTTGGTCATAAAGTAGCGACGCAGCGCATTATGGGACCTGACCGACTTGTCATCATCGTTGATGACCGCAATGAATGGCTCGACATGCCCATCCACAAATGCCGCGTTGCAGGCCGTCTCGGATTGATGCCTGAACCTCAGATTCCCCTGGTAGGGAGCGGCATTCACCGTCGGGTCGTTCAAATTGAGGCCCGGATCGATGTTGTAATAGCTGCTCGACCCGCTCCCCAGCCGAATGGGCTGATTCTGTCCAAACTGGCCATTTCCCACCTTCGAAAAGGGGTCCGATGGACTGAAATATCGATATTGCGGAATGGCAGCGCCTTTCCAGAATCGCTGGTCGTCGATGTCCATCCCGACCAGAAAATCGACGTCATAATCAGACGAGACGAAAATCGCCGTGTCCCAAACCAACGCCGTATCCGGCCTGAGATCATCCAGCTTGGCAGGGCGCAACTGCGCATCGGGCGGCGAACCCATCATCAGTTCCAGGAGCGGATCAACCATAACGACCATATTCGCCGCATATCCCACGTAGTGCGGCCGAACCGCCAGTGCCTCTGGGCATTGCAAAACCTTCGAGTAGTTATACGGATCGCTTTCCGTGCTTCCGCCCTGGCCTCCGTGCGCCCATTTGCCAATCTGCGACGCCCAACTCACAAATTCCGGATCGTTTGTCGATTCCCGCTCCCAGTCCGCGCGGGTGGTGCCCATCATTTTGCGCGGATGCGCCCAATGAAATCCGTATGGAAACACTCCCTTGTTTTCGATGGCATAGCCCCGCAATGCCGATGCGATCTCCCGCAAGTTTGCCTGGCACAGCAAATCGCGGCTTCGCCCGCGAACGTGGCCAATGACGGGCAACGCAATGCTCAGCAAGATGGCTATGATGCCGATCACCACCAGCAATTCGACAATGGTGAACGCTTGAGTCTGCCGGCGCGTAATCATTGGAACACTCGAGAAAAACTCATCTCATCTTAAACCTGCATGAACACCAAGTCATTTCCGGTTTCCATACTTGGCCTGCCGCATGCGGCAGGCTTTGTGCAATAATTGGTAGTGGGTCAGTTTACAACAACGCCATTTTAGCCCCGCCACTTGCGGCGGGTTTGGCGCTCGAAAACCCGCCACAAGCGGCGGGGCTAAATGAACCAATCTCAAACCGACCCACTACCCAATAATTCATCAGTTCCGGTCGTAAAATGTGGTATTCTTTACAACAATGCGTCCATATTCCGCGCTGCTGCTATGCATGACCCTCTTGACCGCTCCGTTGGCGGCGGATGACTCCGCCGGCACGGGTACGGTCACTGGCACGATTCTCGACGCTCGAAACCGGCCCGCCGCCGATTTTGCCGTCTACCTTGTCCGCGATGAACCGGTCTCCGCGCCGCGAGGACCACTGAACGCGAGCGCGAGTCCACCGGCCGTTCAACTGCCCACTCGTCTGGCGCCTCAGATCATCGACCGCGCTGTCACCGATGAAAACGGCAAGTTCGCGTTCCCCGTCGTGCCCGTCGGCGCTTACTTCCTTCGGGGTGGAGACAAACAAAAGGGCTTCATCTACCTCGATGTTGTGGTCAGGAAAAATCAGACCACTCAACTGGGACGGATCAAGATCGGCAAGACCTGAGGTTTCCCGCAGTAGAGCCGCTGGGCTCTCGCTTGCGAATCCACTGCAAAGTTTTATACACCCGTCCCGCGCCAGCCGCTGGCGCCAAAGGTGTATCGCCGAGCGCCAAACTCCACCGCGCCCGGCGAAGTGCCATCCAGAAGATCCGGCATCGCACCAACCCGGCGGGAATATTCGGTCGCAATTTGCGGAATCTGCTCTCTCAATGCATCGAATCGACCGAACACCGCCACCGTGCCGCCCGTGCCACCACCGGTGATTTTCGCTCCATACAGCCCGCTGCCCGCACCGCGGCGGCGAACCGCATCGACCAGAAAATCCACCTCATCGACCGACAGATGACAATTATCGCGATAGCTCTCGTGCGCGCCGCACATCGCCTCACCTGCAACGGCCAGGGCGCTTTCATCACCCTTGGCCGCCGAATGCAATGCATCGATAAATTTCAAAACCCGCTCGTTTTCTTCCACCGGATGCCGCGTCGGACCCGCCACGCGATACGTCGCATCCGGCTGAATCTTGGTCACCGGATCATCGTGCGTCTTGTACTTTTCCAGGAATTCCGACCCGACAATCGAATCGGGAATCTCAGGCAGATATTCCTTGCGGAACTCGCTGACACCCAGCTCCGTCAGATAATCGACCGGCGAACGCCCCGTGCGGGCGCGAATGCTGTTGACGATCTTCTTGCCCATGAACGCGCCGATGCGCGTGTCGCTATATGGATTGCCGCCCACTGAATGCCGCACCATCGAATTGATGCCGATGAAGCCTGTTCCCTTGGGAATCTCAACGTCTCCCAGCACCTTGCCCGGCCGGCAGAGAATGTGCGTCAGTCTTCCGCGCCGGCCGCTGGTGATCGCGATCTGATCCATGATGCCGCACGGCGCGCCCACCACGTGATTTTCCGCCATCTGTCCCAGCCGCGCGATTCGGGCGGCGTCGAGCTTCAGATTCAAATAAGCGTTCAAGCAGGAGAGCGTTCCGATTTCCACCGCTGCCGAGCTGCCGATGCCCACGTTCATCGGCACGCCACTGAGCAATAACATCGAAAAACCATAAGGCACTTTCAGCGACTCTTCCTTGAAGAGCGTGAAAATGCTGCCGCCGATGTATGCCGCCCATGAAACCAGCGGATTGGACTGGCAGAGTTCACGAACTTGTGCGTAATCGCCCAAGCCGTCGCCGGACGTGAAATAGCTGAGGGGAATTCGAGTTTCGACTGGCAGGCCACGCTTGCCGGTCATTTGCATCGTTCGAATGCGCAGCGTGCTGTCGGTTCGCGCCTGAAGCGCCATGAGCATGCCGCGACCCAGCACACCTTCACAAACATTTGAGCCGGAGTAGTCGGCAATGCCTCCCATGACGTCGAGTCGCGCGGGGACGCGCGCCACCCAGATTTCTCCGCCGGTGAAAAAACCGGCAAAACCAGTCGGGTCGCTGTTGGGCTTGGCCAATAGTCGTTCAAATTCCTGGACTTCGTAAGGCAGTTGCTCGGGTGTCATAATCGGGTTGCAATCAATTCTGCGACAATTTTTGGAGTCAGGTCGGACAGATGATCGACCACCACATGGGCATGCACCGCCAGTGCATCTCGTTTCGCCGTACCGGTCAGACCGATCGCCGCCATTCCCGCTCGCCGGGCGGCCTCCAATCCTACCGGAGCGTCCTCCACAACGGCGCATTTTCCTGCTTCCAACGCCAGCTTTTTGGCCGCAATCAGAAACACTTCGGGGTTGGGTTTGCCGTGTTTAACGTCTTTTCCGTTGACCATCGCCGAAATGAACTCGCCATGACGAATCGTCTGCTTCACCAGTTGCACATTTTCCGGAGGCCCCGAAGACCCAATCGCCAGCTTGAATCCCGCTTCGTGCAGCGATGCGATCAAATCACTCGCTCCCGCCATCTCCGGAAATTTCACGCGCAGGATATCGCGATAAGCCGATTCCTTTTCTTCATCGAACTTTCCAATCCCCGCTTCATCAAACCTGCCCGGCCACAGATGCGCGATGATGTCGCGCGATGTTCTTCCAAACGTGCGGGCGAAATCATCCTCCGTCATTTTCAGTTGGTGCTTCGCCGCCGCCCGTTGCCACGATTCCAGATGCGCTCGATAGCTGTTCACCAGCACGCCGTCTACATCGAAGATCACGCCCATTCCGTTTAGTTGCACGCAATCACTCCTTAATCGTTTGCAAGGACAAGGGGACAAGGAGAGGGGGAGACAAGGGGAATTACGGTATCCACTTTCTCCTTGTCCCCCGCTCCCCTTGTCCCCTTGTCCTATTTCACCTTCCCTATTTCCCCTGTCCGTAATACGCCTTCGGCCCATGCTTGCGGAGGAAATGCTTGTCCAGCAAAACCTGTGGAATTGAGTCGAGTTTCGGATTCAGCGCAAAGCTGTGCAGCGCCATCTCGGCTGCGAATTCCAAAACAATCGCATTTTCAACCGCTTTTTCGACCGTCGAACCCCATGCAAACGGCGCATGGCTGGCCACCAGCGCGCCGGGGACTTTTTCCGAATCGATCTTCCGGTCGCGAAAGCATTTCACAATCGCCACGCCCGTATTCAGTTCGTACTCCCCCTTGATATCCGCAGCCGTGAGCGGCGGCGTGCAGGGGATCGTTCCATAAAAATTGTCGGCATGTGTCGTGCCCAGGCAGGGGATATCCCATTGCGCCTGCGCGAAGATCGTGCCATACATCGAATGCGTATGCACAATCCCGCCGAGCGTGACAAACTTCTGATAAAGATGCAGATGGGTCGGCGTATCTGAAGAAGGCCGGCATTTGCCTTCAACAATTTCGCCGGTCTCCAAAGAAAGCACGACGATGTCCCTGGGCGCGAGCTTTTCATACGCCACGCCGCTCGGCTTGATCGCCATCACCCCCGCCGCCCGATCCGCGCCGCTGACATTGCCCCAGGTCAACTTGACCAGCCCCGCCTCGACAATCGCAAGATTGGCTTCAAGCACCTGACGTTTTAGTTTTTCATAGGCCATAATTTTGACCGGAGTTTTTTAGCCACAGAGAGCACAGAGGACACAGAGCAAGAAAATGCCAATTATTTCTTCTCTGTGCCCTCTGTGCTCTCTGTGGCTAATGTTCTTACATTCGTCCCAAACCCTGCGCCAGATGATAATAAATTTCGTTGTTGCGCAGTTGCTGTTTGAAATCGCGAACATTCGTCTTGTCATCGATGATCGCCAGTTCCACGCCTGCGATCTCGGCAAAATCTTCCATATGCTCGGTCGTCACTGCATAGCTGAAGCCCGTGTGATGCGCTCCGCCGGCGTATATCCACGATGCACAGGCCGTCTTGAAATCGGGTTTGCATTCCCACACCGCGCGTGCCACCGGCAAATTCGGTAACGGCTTGGGCGGTTTTACTACGTTCACCTCGTTGACGATCAGCCTGAAGCGATTGCCCAAGTCGATAATCGACGCATTGATCGCCGGGCCGGCCGGGGCATCGAAGACCAGTCGCACGGGGTCTTCCTTTCCGCCGATGCCCAGCGGATGAATCTCCAGCGACGGTTTGCCGGCTGCGATCGATTCGCAAATCTCCAGCATGTGCGCGCCCAATACCTGATGGCCCTTGGGCGACAAGTGATAGGTGTAATCCTCCATAAAGGATGTGCCGCCCTCGAGATCGACTGCCATCACCTTCATCGCGCGGAGCAATGCGCAAGTCTTCCAATCCCCTTCCGCGCCGAATCCATAACCATCCGCCATGAGCCGCTGAACCGCCAATCCGGGCAATTGCTTCAGGCCATGCAAATCCTCGAAGGTTGTGGTGAAGCCGATGAAGTCACCTTCCTCAAGAAAAGTCCGCAGCCCTTCTTCGATGCGCGCGCCATATCTCAGCGATGCGTGCTTCGCCCCGCCTTTGCGAAGCTCCTTAGCCACTTTGTATTTCTCTTCGTACTCAACGCAAAGCTTGTCGATCGCGGAGTCGGAGATGTCATTGACGACCTTCACCAGATCGCCCACGCCATAGCCATTGACCGCGAATCCGAATCGCGCCTCGGCTGCGACTTTGTCCCCTTCGGTGACCGCGACTTGCCGCATGTTGTCACCGAAACGGGCGAACTTGCCGCCTTGCAGGTCGTTCCACGCCCGCGTTGCACGCATCCACGTGGCGATTCTGTCCTGCACTTCGCTGTCGCCGAAATATCCGACGACCACCTTTCGTCCGAGTCGAAGCCGCGTATGGATAAAACCCGCCTCGCGGTCGCCGTGGGCGGACTGGTTCAGGTTCATGAAATCCATGTCGATCTGCGACCAGGGCAAATCGCGGTTGAATTGCGTATGCAAATGCAAAAACGGCTTATTCAAAGCAGACAGCCCCCCAATCCACATCTTGGAAGGCGAAAACGTGTGCATCCAAATCACCAAACCAGCGCAATTGGCTGCGCCGTTGGCCTCGATGCAAAGTTTGCGCACCTCGTCGGGCGTGGTCAAAATCGGCTTAAAAACGAGTTTCAAGGGCAAGCGGCCGGTCGCGTTAAGCGCCTCGACCATCTTTCGTGAATCTTCCGCCACATGTTTCAGGGGACCCGGGCCATAAAGGTGCTGCGAGCCCGTAATGAACCAAATCTCCGGATTTTCAAGGTTTTTCATGACAAAGTCCGAATTTCTCAATTGAGGCATTAGATCGTTCGCATTCTAACCGGGCGATATAATTGCCAAAAGGGCCTGAAGGGAAACGGCTTATGAACAAGTCACGGACTGACATCTGGTTTCCCGCCAAGCGTTATGGCTGGGGCTGGGGCGCGCCAATCTGCTGGCAGGGATGGCTGGTCATGCTGGGCTGGATCGCCGGGATCATTCTCGGCGCCTACCGCCTGGCCCGGCCCGGCTTGTGGGTCTGGTATGCCGCCTACATGACCTCCATGACCGGCCTGCTCATCTCCATCTGCTTCTGGAAAGGCGAAACCCCTCGCTGGCGCTGGGGAAGTTAATCATCCCACAAAATTCCTTGACCGATTGCGCACTGTGATCTCGTTTCGCGCAACTCGCCCCGTAATGGGAAGGGAACCCGGTGCGCGCACAACTACAAGAGAACAAGAAGGAAAGAAAACACGCGACCGATGATCCCAAACCTCTTTTTTAGCCCGGTCGCTTGC
>DASZXJ010000059.1:0-3516 GCA_035545895.1 Tepidisphaeraceae bacterium
GAAATCGCACAAATTCTGGGCGTCATGATTCTCGAAAAAACCCCGATAAATCAGGCGTTCTCGGAACTTCTAAAGCAAACTGCCGAAGTTGAGGATCGTAAACAATTGACATTATTCGAGTTCTGACCGGACAGTAGTGGTATATGATCTCGAATTTGCAAAACGAACCCAAACTCGGAATCGTCGGTCACAAAGTATTGGCGGGCCATCACTTGCGGGAGCTTCTCACTCTTGCCCCTCGCCCCTGACCCCTTGCCCCCGTCTGGATACAATATGGAAATGTCCTTTTGCACCATTCCAGAAGCCGTTGAAGACCTTCGCGCGGGCAAGATGATTGTCCTGGTGGATGACGAAGATCGTGAAAACGAGGGCGATCTCATCGTCGCTGCCGAGAAGGTCACGCCTGCGGCCGTCAATTTCATGCTTCATGAAGCCCGAGGGATGCTCTTTGTCGCGCTCGATGAGGTGAGCTGTGAGAAGTTGAAATTGAATCCACAGGACACCCACAACACCGCCCGCCGGGGGACGGCCTACACCGTTTCAGTCGATGCCGTCCCCAAATTCGGGATCAGCACCGGCGTCAGCGCGTTTGACCGGGCGACCACCATCCGCAGGCTGGCGGATGATGACGCCCGCGCCGAGGATTTTGATCGGCCTGGCCATATCCAGCCCATTCGCGCCCGCGAAGGTGGTGTCCTCGTTCGCGCGGGACATACCGAAGGCATGGTCGATCTATGTCGTCTGGCAGGATTGAAATCCGTCGGGGCGGGAATCGAGATCATGCGCGAAGACGGCGAAATGGCGCGACGTCCCGAACTGGAGAAGTTCTGCGATCAGCACAAACTCAAAATGTGCACCATCGCAGACCTGATCAGCTATCGCATGAAGCGAGAGCAGTTCGTCAAGCGAATCCAGACCGTGACGCTTCCCACTCGATGGGGAACGTTCAAGCTGGTTGCGTATCAGAGTGTGGTCGATCAGCAGCCTCATTTGGCGCTGTGCAAGGGAAACATCGGTGTAATCGATGAGAAGGGCAATCCGGTGGTTCACGATGAGCCGGTGCTGGTTCGCGTGCACAGCGAATGTCTGACCGGCGATGTATTTGGCTCGGGAAAATGCGACTGCGGCGATCAGCTTGGAACAGCTATGCAAATGATCGAACAGGCCGGCAAGGGTGTCCTGGTCTATCTCAGGCAGGAAGGTCGCGGGATTGGTCTGGCTAATAAGTTGCATGCGTATGCTTTGCAGGAAAAGGGATTGGACACAGTTGAAGCCAATCAGCGCCTTGGCCTGCCGGTGGATAAGCGGGATTACGGCATTGGCAGCCAGATTCTGCGCGACTTGGGCTTGCGCAAGATTCGCATTATGACCAACAACCCCAAGAAGATTTACGGGATTGAGGGATATGGATTAACGGTGGTGGAGGAAGTGCCCGTTCGCATCGAGCCGGGAGAGCACAACAAGCATTACCTGGCGACAAAAAAGGAGAAAATGGGCCATAAACTTTGAACCGGAAGATAGGGGAAATCCGTTTTCGCAAGTGCATTGATGGCTGAGGCTTAGGAGAGAGTTAATAATTTGTTGACTTGCTTCACACACAGGCTTTAACCTATCCGGGGAACCAACCCGCCAGGCCCCGGCGGAGAAGCGCGGAGGAAAAGGCCCGTGATTCATCCCGTGTGGCAACCACGGAAAGCGCCGTAACGATGAATTCAACCCAAAACGGCCGAGCCAAGTCGGCAGCGCTGGAGATGCTTGCATCGGAGCGCCCACGCAACGTTGCCTGGCCTCAGGCGGCGGGGCTTCTCTTTGGCGACTGGGGAACCAGCCGGCTTTACGTGCTGGGACTGGCATTCCTCGTCGCTGGACGAAGCAGCTTCTGGCTCATTGGTGCAATGAGCCTGCTGATCCTCGCGGTCGGCTGGGCTTATACCCAGATCTGTCGCATCTATCCCGACGGCGGCGGGGTCTACACCGCGGCACGACAGCGGTCTCGTCTGCTCGCGGTCGTTGGGGCGCTGCTTCTCTTTGCCGACTACACCGTCACCGCATCGCTATCCGCTGTCGAAGCCTTTCACTATTTCGGTCTTGGAGGTCACGCGGTACAAAAGACCGATGCCGAGCAGATCGTCGATGCCGGAACACACATCGAACTGCATCACGATGAAACCTCGGTGGCCGAGCCCCTGTTCGAATGGCGCAGTCCCGGTCTGTGGGCGATCGTTTCGATCTTCATCATCGGCGCGTTCAACCTGATGGGCCCCAAGCACACTGCGGGCTTTGCGATGTTTGCGGCGGGGGGGATGGTCGCCATTACCGTGCTGATCGTTGTGTGCGCGCTACCTCAAATCCAATGGAGTCAGATTCATCTTGGAGGCGTATCACACGAACCGTTTCACATGTGGGAGGCGTTTGTCGCCATCGTGCTGGCGCTGTCGGGCGTGGAAGCAATCGCCAATCTCACCGGTGTGATGCAGAAGCCGGTTTTTGTGACTTCGCAGAAAAGCATTTACGTCGTCGCCGCTGAGGTTGCGTTCTTCAACCTGCTGCTGGCACTAGCGATGCTCGCGATTTTCCCGCTCTCCCGCGATGCTCACAAGGAAGACATGCTCGCCTACATGGCGCAGTATTACGTCGGCCCCTGGGGTGAATGGCCGGTGCGAATCATCGGCGGGTTGCTGCTGCTCTCCGCGACCAACACCGCTGTGAATGGGCTGATGTCCATCACCTACGTGATGAGCCGCGACAACGAAATGCCCAAGCTGTTCCAGAAGCTGAACAGTTTCGGTTCGCCATGGATCGGCGCGATCGTCGCGGCCGGGGTGCCGGCGCTGGTGCTGCTGTTTGCCCATGACCTGGAAACGCTCGCTTCGCTGTACGCCATCGGTGTGATCGGCGCGGTCGCGATCAACATCACACTATGCAGCGTACATCCACGGTTGCGTAAGATGCATCGCAAGGTTCCGATGTTTTTGCTCGGCATATTGCTTGGATTGATCGAATTGACGCTGGCTTTCACCAAACTGCACGCGCTTGCATTCGTGGCGATCGTATTGGCAATCGGACTGACTTTGAGGGCGCTGACCAAGCTTCACGCCGAACGCCATCCCAAGCCCAGCCTGCTTCGCCAGGCGATCATGGACCAGTTGACCGCCGATTTCTGGATGCGTCCCAAGGTACTGCTGGCGACTGCGGGATCGGCACAGATGGCTGACGTGGCATTGCGATACGCCGCCGCCGAGCAAGCAGCCCTTGTCGTCTGTTTCGTGAGGCAGGTGGCCTTGAACTATAAAGTGGAAGCCGAGAATCGCTTAACCCTGGAGACCGACCCCGCGGCACAAACGCTGTTCATCAATTTCCTGGATCAGGGTCACAAATATGGCGTGCCGATCATCCCCGTTTACGACACCGGCCAGAATGCCGCCGAGCTGATTGCCGAGCATGCCGCCATGAATGCGGTGAGCAAGGTTTTGCTCGGTTCCAGCCGCCGCGGCGCGCTGCACCGTATCGTTAAAG
>DASZXJ010000060.1:0-21892 GCA_035545895.1 Tepidisphaeraceae bacterium
GGGGGGCCCCCCCCACGCCTGCCGCCGGGCTATTTCTTGCCGAGCATTTGAAGAGCCTTCAGGATTTTCCTCCTCGCCAGGGCACCGACACCCTGAGCATGAAGAAAGCGGTCGATGACGCCATGAAGAAGCTGGAAAACCCAACGGTCAGCAGCAATTGACGGTGATATTTCGACAAGCCGCGGCCTAACCGCCCGGCTTGCCTTTTAACTCTCAGGCTGGAGCATTTCATGCATCTTCGCAGAATACTTCCTTTCTATCCATTACTGGCCGGGCTGCTTTGCGCGACTTGTTCAGCCGGGCCTCTGGATGATCTGGTCAACACTTTCCTCCGAATCAGCAATGAGCGCACGCCTTACGGTGTGACTGACGGCAATCCATCGGCGGCAACCGCCGTTCTGGCAAATGACGCGTTTGATCATTTTGGATTGAGGCCGCTGATCGGTACGACACGCTCCAACTGGGAGTTCGGCATGGATTCCAGCTACCGGCGGATTAACACCAGCCCGATCCATTCCGATCAGTACGATGTCGATCTATATGGTGCGTATCGTTTCAGTGACCGGTTTTTGCTGACCCTGTCGTTGCCCACGGAATACCGGGATACGCACTCGCTGGCCGCATATATTGGCGGCGCCAATGTTGGGCTTTCGATCGCCCTGGTTCCAAAAACCAGTCAGGGCATTTCATGGACAATCACTCCTTGGGGAAGCGCGATTGGAGTGGGCGCCTCCAGCGATCTGGCTCAGGGCGGCTTGATCGCCGGCGGCGGGGCCACCAGCAGTTTGATGTATACCAGCGGACCCTGGCGATTCAGCATGGGCAACCAGGTCGGATATGACTGGGGCGCTCCCATCGGCTATGGCAAACTTATCGACTTCAAGCAGAACATCAGCCAGATCATCGTGAAAAACGGCGTCCGTGCCGAATACGACGTCAATTCCTCGTTGTATATCGATGCCTCGGCGGCCTATACCGACATGCTCAACGACGCCTACACTGACAATTATCTTTCACTATCCGCCGGTGCCGGCCTGCGCTTCGGCGACCGCTGCGACCTGCATCTGGAATATGTCGGCGATTACGCCCACGGCTACAACGCTGGCGGACTGAGCGTGAGTTTCAGGTTTGTTTTCTGATTCCATCTCGACATACACAAGGAGCCAACATGAAATGTCTCAAATTATTCAAACTCGCGGCCCTGACATGGATCATTGCTTCCACCGCATGGGCGCAAACGGATGCGCTTCCATCCTGGAACGATGGGCCGTCCAAAAAAGCAATCACCGAATTCGTCGCAAAAGTCACCAGGGAGGGTTCGCCGGACTTCGTCAAACCCGACGAACGCATTGCCGTCTTTGACAACGACGGCACGCTTTGGTGCGAACAACCGATGTATTTCCAATTCATGTTCGCGATGGATCGAATCAAGGCGATGGCCAACGTTCATCCGGAGTGGCACGATGTCGAGCCATACAAGTCCGTGATAAACGGCGACATGAAGGGGTTGGCAGCCAGTGGCGAAAAAGGCCTTTTGCAGATTGTCGCCGCCACTCATGCGGGCATGACCACCGACGAATATGCCCGGCTGGTCAGGGAATGGATCGACACCGCCAGGCATCCCAAGTACAACCGCTCCTACACTTTATGCGTCTACCAGCCGATGCTGGAGGTGCTCAGGTATCTCCGGGAAAAAGGATTCAAGACCTTTATCGTTTCGGGCGGCGGTGTGGAATTCATGCGCGTTTTTGCCGAGGAAACTTACGGCATCCCGCCTGAGCAGGTCGTCGGCAGCAGTGGGGAGGTCCGGTACGAATTGCGCGAAGGCACGCCATTTCTGGTCAAGGAGCCAAAGGTCGAGTTTGTTGATGATGGACCAGGAAAATCGATTGGAATCAATCGTTTCATCGGACGCCGGCCAGTCATGGCGTTCGGCAATTCGGACGGCGATTTGCAAATGCTGCTGTGGACCACCACCAGTCCCGGCCCGCGATTTGGATTGCTCATCCATCATACCGATTCTGAACGCGAATTTGCCTATGACCGGCAAACGTCGATCGGCCGGCTCGACAAGGCATTGGATGAAGTGCCGCGCCGCGGATGGATTGTCGTCGATATGAAAACCGACTGGAAAACCGTTTTCCCCGCCAAATGACCGCGATTTCCAAACACTCTTTCAGGAGAATTGTCATGCGACAATCCATTTCGTCGTTGGTCTGCACGATTGTTTTCGCCGGGTTCATGGCGGGTTGTAGTGCCTCGCCGCGAAATGAAAAGCAGGCTGCCTCACTCGACATCGAGAGTAAAGCGGCACTGGAATCCTTCAAAGCCCAGGATCCCACGCTCAAAGGCCTGATGGACAAGGCTGTCGCGTATGTGGTCTTTCCGACGATCGGTAAAGCGGCTTGGATTGTAGGCGGATCGTACGGCAAGGGGCAGGTTTATGATCGCGACGGGCAAATGATCGGCTACGCCGACGTGAGTGAAATCAGCGTCGGCTTGCAGGGTGGAGCACAAGCAATGAGCGAACTGCTCATTTTCCTCAAACAGTCAGATGTGGACAATTTCAAGAGCAAGGAATTCTCACTCGGCGGAAATGTCTCGGCTGTCGCACTGACCGCCGGCGCCGCAGCCAAGTCCGATCCTTCCAAAGGCGTAATCGCGCTGGTTGACACCAAGGGCGGACTCATGGCCGAAGCTGCCGTCGCCGGCCAGCGCATCCGTTATCGCTCGGAGTAATCACGATTTGCTCTCGCCATCAAGGGTTTTATGAAAGGAGTCAGCCATGTCATTCCGCTCGTATCTCACCGAATTCATCGGCACATTCTTTTTGGTCTTGACCATCGGGCTGTCGATCAAAGGCAACAAGACGGATGAACCGTTTCTCCTGGCCCCGCTCGCGATTGGCTCCAGCCTGATGATCATGATCTACATGGGCGGCTACATCTCCGGAGCCCATTACAATCCCGCGGTCTCTCTTGCGGTGCTCCTGCGAGGGAAAATGGCGGGGCGGGACTTTGTTCCTTACGCGATATCTCAATGTGCTGGTGCATTCATCGCTGTACTGACGGTGTACGCGATTTTGGGCAAGACCTTCGCGCCCGCCGATGGAGTATCTGCCGCCCGCACAATTTTTGTCGAGGTGCTTTACACGTTCGCGCTGGCACTGGTCGTTCTCAACACCGCCACCGCGCCACAGGTTCAGGACAATTCATATTTTGGACTCGCGATCGGATTCACAGTGGTCGTAGGCGCCATCGCCGGCGGCGGAATCTCCGGCGGGGCGTTCAACCCCGCCGTCGGCACCGGACCAATCCTGGCCAGCAACATCCCCAACGGCAGCACGCTGGCCAACGTCTGGCTCTACTGGCTCGGCCCCTGCGCCGGCGGAGCGCTGGCTGCCATCGTCTATCACCTCCAGCACGCGCCCGTTCCAGATCTGGTCGCCGAGCCCCTTCCCAATACTGGCGCCGTATAGAAATCGCAGGATCTCAATCAAATACCCCAGCCGAAGGCCCCAGGCGTCCAAGCGTTCACGCGCTGCGCCTGCCCTTCGGTTGGACTATTAGTTCTGCAATGGCTTGGCTTGAACGAATACTGTGTGAAACAGCTTTACGACACTGGCAGATGAAAACCCCTTGCCATTAGTCCCTATCTCAAAACTTCCAATCGACGCTGACGACGATACCACAATAGCCCGCAGGCGAGTTGGATGATGCCGAGATAATTCGATGACTTCTTTGCGTACCGAATCAGAATCGCCCGGCGCTTCATGTTCGATGATCGTGAAGCCAGCCCTGATGAAGTCGCCGCTTTCGTGAACGGCGGGAACGTGGGCACGTCTCGCGATCATCAAGCGCCGGTTGTCGATGAGCATGATGACCAATGGGCAGCGCCTGTTGAAGTGTCATTGCATTTCTCCCTATGAGACCTATCGGCAAGCCTTAACCCTCACATTGGCGACAGCCAAAATGGTGGAAGGCTAACCCTCACATCTCACAGGAAAGATATCGAACATAAATCCTTATTTGACAAGGTAAGAGCGGGCGAAGGGAGTCGAACCCTCAACATTGGGCTTGGAAAGCCCACACTCTGCCAATTGAGTTACGCCCGCAACAGTCCCAAACGATAGATGAAAAGTGCGACAAGTCAACCGGCTGCCGCAGCATCCCAAAGGGGTTCGTTAACGTCCTTGGGGTCGTCCGGTATTAGGGACAAGGGGTTTTTGGGATCGGAGCAGTCGATGAGCAAGTGTTGCCGCGCCATTGCGGGGATTTTGTCGTTCACCCTGTTTTTTACCTGCCGCCTCTGGGCGCAGGCGCCGTCAACCGCGCCGGCGATCAATCGCGAAAAAGCGGTCGCCGTCATGAAGCAGGCCACCGAGTTCATGATGAACCGGGTGGGTTACAAGGGCGGCTTTGTCTGGTCCTACACCGCCGACCGGTCGCGCCGCTGGGGTGAGATGGAAGCTTTCCCAACCATGATGTGGATGCAAGGCGCCGGCAGCAACGCGATGGGGCAGGTGCTGCTCGATCTCTATCACGCAACGCACGATGAATATTATTACCAGGCTGCTGCGCAGGTGGCCGATGCGGTGATCCGGGCGCAGCACCCGGCCGGGGGTTGGAACTACGTTTATGATCTGGCCGGTGAAGAATCCTTGAAAAAATGGTACGACACCATCGGCAAGAACGGCTGGCGACTGGAAGAGTTCCAACATTACTACGGCAACGCCACGTTCGACGACAGCGTCACCACCGACACCGCGCGGTTCATGCTTCGCATGTATCTGGAGAAGAAGGAAGCGAAATACAAATCTTCGCTGGACAAGGCAGTCCAGTTTGTGCTTGACAGCCAGTATCCGGTGGGCGGTTGGCCGCAGCGCTATCCGCCGGCGGGACGGTTCGAAAAGAACGGCCTGCCCGATTACACCGGCGACATCACGTTCAACGATGAAGTCAACATCGGCAACATCGACCTTCTCGTTCTCTGTTACCGAATTTTCGGCGATGCCAAATTCCTCGAAGCCGCCAGGCGCGGAATGAATGTGTTTGTTGAGACGCAGCAGCCTCAGCCACAGGCGGGTTGGGGATTGCAGTACGATCCCAAAACGCTCAAGCCCGCTGGAGCGCGCAGCTACGAGCCCAAATCACTGGTCACCACCACGACCGTGAGCTGCATCAATGAGATGATCCGTTTTTACTATCTGACCGGCGACAGGAAGTTTCTCGCGCGGCTTTCCGAAGCGATCGATTGGCTGGACACCACGCGTTTGCCGCCCAACACCGGCGGGCGCGGGTCGCATGCGCGGTTCGCCGAACTGGGCACGAATAAGCCGCTGTTCGTGCATCGGCGAGGTTCGAATGTTGTCAACGGGCAGTATTACGTCGATTACGATCCAGCCAACACAATTGGCCATTATTCATCGTTTGCATCGGTCGATACCGATTCGCTTCGCGCGAAATTGAAGCAGGCGATGGATACGCCGCCGGACCAGGCGATCAAGGATTCGCCGCTACGACCCGACGCACCGCCAATCGACTTGGCGAAAGAATTTGCCAACCGCGGCGGCGCGGGCGGCGGACGTCGCGGCGGGTTCGGAGCACCTGCCACACCCGAACAACGCGCCGCCCAACTCGCGGCCAACGTCAACGCAGAGGGATTTTGGCCCGCGCCTCTATCCACCACCAGCAATCCATACAAAGGCGACGGCCCCAGGGAAATCCCGCCCGGTGATTTCGGACGCACCAACGTCGGCGATGAATATGACACATCGCCTTACGGCACCGGTTTCGGCAGAGGCGGACAAGGAGCTGCGGTCATGGGCATCTCAACCCAGATGTATATCAACAACATGCGAACGTTCATCGCATATCTTGAAATCGCAAAGCCGTGAGAATTCAGAAGGCGGCGACCCGCCGTTAGGCAGGCCACCGCTGGCGGAGGAAACGTATCGAGTTCATGTACTTCTGCGACGGCGGCGCGCGAACGCGCCGGCAATTCCTCCCATCACCGGAAGCACACCTGCCAGCGCCGGCTCGGGCACCGCCGACGCGGGCAAACCAAATTGGGCCAGCACCTCGCCCAATCCCGGTCCGCCAACACCTGCCTGCCAGTTCTGCGCGAGCAACGTCAAATCATGAGCGTTCACCGTCCCGTTCAAATCGAAATCGCCATACGACCACCGATCCGCCGGGCTTAGCCAATGCTGCGCAAGCAGGTACACATCCCACAGATCCACCTGCCCGTCAAAATTGGCATCACCGTTGAATAGCCCCGAGCCGACGGCGTTTCGCACGAACGAAAAATCAGCTTCGTTGATATCCCCTGTATCATTCAGCTCTGCATCGACCAGACTGATCGATTGCCGCGCAATCGAAGCGTTGGCCGAATCCGTAGGATCGAGCGACGTTCCAATCGAATTGGTAAATGCTGTGCCAGCCGGGTTGATGTCGGTCCGAACGACGGCCGAAAGTTCGTCGTTCAGATTGTGGTAATTCTTTCCAGTAAAGTAATCGACAATTTGTGCATCCTGCCGGTTGATCAGGCCGTCACGATTCACGTCTTCCTTGCGGAACGCGTTGAGATAATTGTTGGCGGCATCGTTCGCTTGCGCCAGGGGCGACTCGGCAGTTTTTCGCAAAAACGTCTGATCCGGGTCGGCCACGCTGTTGGTGCTCGATTGAACATAATCCAGCGCCGCGTTTTTCCGAAGGACTGCGTTGGGATTGCGCACGGCATCGGCAAACGTGGCTGCTGTCGCGGTGAGCGTCGTGCTGCTGGCGCTGTCCGCCAGCGAAGCGCCTTTGGCCAGCAGATAGACATCTGTTCCGTCGAATTTGCCGTCGCCGTTGAAATCACCAAGAGTGATCAAATCGCCCTTGGTGTTGGTTCCCTTGGAAACCCAGCCTGGAGTTCCGGATAAGGAAGTAACGACCGTGCTGTTGGTGACGCCTCCATCGACCGTGAAGATGCTGCTCTTGGCATTGACTCCGCCAACGCCTGTTGCGTCGATATGTCGCAAGGAGAGCGCCGCGTTGACCGATTCCTGCACCGCGGAGTAATCGCGCACGCCGTTCTGGTTAAAGTTGCCGAACAGATAATTGCCGGCTGGCGCGATCACTCCATTGGCCTGCGGGGTGCCGCCGGAGTCTTTTGCGGTGATTGAGATGTTGCCGTTGATGGCCACTCCATTGCTGCTTCCATTGCCGCCATAAAAGGCGCTGGCGCCGATCGTTTGCGCATTGGAGCCGGCGGTATTGTCCGAGGTGAACAGCACGCCGTAATTCGCCTTGGCCAGGTTCTGCGCCGTATGAGATGCCGCGCTGAGCGTGACCGGCGTGATCGCGCCGCCGTCGATGTCGCGCGTGTAGTTCAGCAGACCCGTGGGCAAAAAGCCGAGGGATTCCAATCCATCGGCGGGGTTGTTTGCATTGGCGGTAAGCGTGCCGACGCCCGAGGCGGAAACCGCGTTGCTGTTGACGATGTTGCTGATGACCGCCGCCACATCACCGTATGGATCGCCTTTAATGCCACTGACCGATGCGGTGGACGGCGTTGAATCCGTTTCGGCCGTGGCGGGATCGAAGCTCTTCACCTTCGCCCACGCGGCGGATTTCTGGCTGTCTGATGCGGTTAGCGTGCTGACTCCTTCAGCCGTCAATTCGTTATTCAATGCGGTCAGGCTTGGCGCCTTGATGGTGTTGTAGTGGGAAATCAATACCGCCTGGTAACGTGGAACCACCAATCCGTTGTTGGGGTCTGCCGGATCGTTGATGGCGTGAATGCCGTCGCTGGTGATGCTGTCAAAGTTGGCTCGAATGAATTTGCTGGCATCGGTGACGCCGCCTGAAAGCGGATCGACCAGATCGTTGAAGTCCACGTCCAGCGCTCGAACCGGCGCTGCGCTGCTGGCGCCGCGCGCTTCGGCGATCGACAGCGCGCCCGCCGCCATGCGACTTTGACCGATCGTCAACGCCGCCTCTGTTCCGCTGGTCTTGCCACTGAACCTCAGGCCCGATCCGATGGAATGCTGTATGGCTGCCGCGGTCGAGCTGGTGCTGTTGCCGTCATCATTTGAACCGACCGCCCATGACGGATCAACGTCGGTATTGGCGGCAAATACGATGCGTTGCCCGGTATTGACCGTGCGCGCCACGACGTTGAACAGCGCGCCGTTTTCAAGCCGGCCGGTTGTTTGCAGCCATTGTGCGTCGCCTTTGTTGATGCGTTTCAACCCCGTGCCCGGATTGGCGGAAAACGTGACCGCCGTCGCGGCAATATCCGTGCTGGTGACATTGTCGGTCGTCGCCGTATTCCACGGGCCGCTCGCGTAATTTGAACCGGTTTGCGGATCGACTTTGTCGGTTGATTCATTGAGGATCGCAGCCGGCTGGAAGGTTTGCCGCGCCCCCTTTGTTCCCAATGCCGCCAGAGTCGCGCCCGCCTTCAGCGCTGGATTGCCTTGACCATATCCCGCCGCCCCCGGTTTTGCCGCGACACTCGCCGTGCCGGTGAATGCGACGGCTTCCACCGGATTTTCCCCAACCGAAAACTGGATCCGGTTTTGACCGCCCAGGAGATTTTGTCCGGTGGCCTGGTCGTAAATCGAGGAATCATATGTGTTGCCCAACGACACCGTCGAGCCGCCGAGGAAAAATCCATTTGGCGAAGAACCGTTGACGGTCACCTTGTTGCCGTTGACCCATGTTGGATTGGATGTTGATGGCCCGCGCAGCGCGTTGTTTGAAATCTGCGTCGTAAACCCGATCTGGTCATTCACCAGGTCGTAAAATCCATCGACCGATCCCTGCTCATGCCATTCAATTCTCAAAGCCGTGTGCAATTGAATGTCGTTCGTCGAAGGACTCGCCGGCGTGCCGGGATTGACGTCCGCGGCGCCCAGATCGGGAGCGGCCAGTTGAACGTTCGCGCTTGTATTGGCCGGCGCGATATAAGTGACCGGCGTGCTATTGATCCCGTTGTGCAGGATCAGCGTTGTGCCCGGTTGCAACGTGCTGAATGCGCCCGATGTGTTGAAATTTCGCAGCGCGGTCTGCCCGCTGAACGCGATGGTGACGGCGGGATTGTTCTTCAGCGGATTTCCGGTCAGGCCATCGGACTGCCCTTGCTGGACCGGCCCGGCGGTATTGGTGCTTGTCCCCGCCCATGCGCCGCTGCCACCGACCACGGCAAATGCCGCCGCGGCAAGCAGCGTGCGCGCCGCCCGGGATCGTTTGAACTGGATTTTCTCGATATTCATGATGCCTCCTGTGGAATTATTTGGTTAGTGTGTAAAATTGATCTCCCCACTGACTTTGGGGGTAAAGCGTCTCGGTCACATGTTTGGTTTCCACGTGGCCATCGACGTAAAGGAAATTGGTTTTACGAAGGTCCCACCCCTTGCGCGTATCGCCGGCCACATTGCCAAAGGTTTTGCTGCCGCCATGGTTTCTCCCGACATAATCCAGCGTGGAGCGAACGGTCGTCGCGCCGCCCTGGACCTGAGCCTCGGGATCGGTGTGCAGATCGGTCACCTTGGCGAGGATGTAGTTCGACGCGTAAGCGAGCGTATAGGGTTCATCCGCTTTGCAACCCGACAACGAGCTGATGCCATTGACAGGCCTGCGCGTGTTGCTGGAAGGCGTGCCGGGATTGGCCAGCGAATCCGCCTGCATCACCGTTTGCGATCCCCAGATTTCGGTCACCATGACCGTTTCGGCCGCGTGATGAATTCGACCGATGTTGACGAATTTGTAGATGCGCTTGTTGTTTCGGCTATCGAAAAACAGCCGGAAGATTCCGCGCGGAAACAACGCTTCGTTGACGGTGTACGCAAGCCGGGGCGCCTGCCAATCGATGATGCTGTCATTTCCCGTATCGTTGCCCAAGCCGGATTCGCGATTGCCCGGATACGTGTTGGCTGGAGGCAATCCCCCTTTCTCAAGGCTGGGGCAGGAAAATGCATCCCAACCCTGGAGGCTTTTGAAAGCTGCATCAGTAGTGCTTTCGCCCGCCTTGTTCGAATAAAGAAAGCTCGACCAATGGACAAAACCATTGGAAGGTTGAGTGGGGACTTGCCCGGTCACCGAATCGAATGCCAGCCCCTTGTAGTAATTGGAAGGGGGCAGCACACCCTTGTATTGCGCGGAGTAAACATTCAACGCCTGGCCGATGCTGCGAAGATTGGCCGCACATTTGATTGCGTTGGCGGATTCACGCGCCCTGTTCAGGCTGGGCAGAAGAATGGCAACCAATACGCCAATGATGCCAATAACAACTAGCAGCTCAACGAGAGTGAATGCGTGCTTCCGTGGCAAATTCATAAAGATCCTTCAGTGATTGCAAAACGACGCAGCAAGATGCTGGTCCAGCGACATCGCAAATCGGGAACATCGCTGTTTCAACGACAGGACATGCTTCAACAACAATAAAGGCGGCTGGTTGCCCCGAGAGAGAGGGAAAACGCGAAGCGCAGCACCCCTGCGTCGCCGAGAATGCGAGGAAGATTGAATCCCATAACTCCCATAGATTTAATAGATAATAGATCGGCTAAAAAATTGCAAGGAGGTAAATGCCAATTTGTTCCCGGAATTTTCATTATTATCATAAGTATTTATAAAAAATGGTATTACGATTATTTTCTATCCGGTTATTTATGTAAAAAGTGGGTCTTGGCCGTGTCACATTTGAAAATGCCAGTGCCCGGGATGATGTCGATCCAGCGTTGGGGAAACACGCAGATGCGCGAAGATTCAGCGCATTTTGTCGACAAATCCGCTTGTCCGACTCGTTACATGGCGCGCACTTTTGTGCAGTTTCATGGAGCCTACAGACAAGAGTTTGATCCACAGATTTCACAGATGACACGTGGGGAATTTCGGATTTTGGATTTCGGATTTGGGATTGCGCGAAATGGGTCCGCATGGCGCAACAAAGGAGCCGCTGATCCCTGGATCTTCGTCATTCGGATTTGGTCATTCGTCATTGGGATTTTGTTGGTCATTGGGACTTGGTCATTGACCATTTAATCCCCGTTTCAACGCCAACCCCCGCCCGCCTTCGCTGGGCGAACGATGCGGGGTTCCACCGTACCCTCCTACGGGGAAGATCGCTGCATTCACCTGCATTGCGGCTGGCAGCACAGCCACGGTTTGGGGATTTTTTACGGGCTGCCGATCACGGCAAACCAGATGATGCTCGTTGCGTTGCCGGCAGAGAGGACCAGGTTGCCATCAGGCGTGTTGGTGGCCTCGACAGGCCAGGGACTGTGGAGAGTGAGCGATTCGATTTCATCAGCCGGGCCGGTCTGAACGGAGGTCAGCACGTAGGAATGATTGGCCACGATGGCGGGATCGTCGATGTCGGGAACCGTGCCGATGGTCACCGCTTGTCCGGCCTGCCACGCATCGCGAACCTGGGCCAGCAGTTGCGGCGTATTGGAAGAATCGTTGAAGATCGATTGACTCGGCAGGCCCAGGTCTTCAAAGATTTCGCCGGGGAATCCGCCATCGATGGAGCTGTAATCGGCCGTGCCCAGCCGATAGATCGCGTAGGCTTTTTCAAAAATCCCGACCCAGATGGATTGCTGATATCCAAGCTGGGCATACGCCAGATTGCCTTGGGCATTGACGGGCAGGTCGGCATCGACGCGAACGAAAATACTCGCATCGTCACGGATAAACTGAACCACGTACGTGCCGTCTCCCAGATCGACCATGCTCTGCCGAATGATTTGCGGATCGGTCTTGGCAATTGCGCCCAGTGCCGCCAGCGCAAAACAGTCGCCCACCTGACCTTGCGCGATATCTTCCAGTTGCGGGCCAAGTCGGGAGAAGAGCGGCGAGTCGGAAAAATTGGAATATCCGACGGCTGCGGGAGTTAATTCCGGATCGGTGTATGAGCCAGGCGCATAAGAGGAGATTCGATGCAGTGCGCCCGCTGCGGATTCTTCTTCGGACAAATCAGTCGCGGCATCGCGCGTGCGGGCATCGAGCCAGAAGCTGTCGAGTCCCGCACCGCCGGTGGTGCGATCGCGTCCGCCGCCCAGCGTGATGATCACGTCGTTTCCACCGGCCCCGCTGATGGCATCGTTGCCCGTGCCGCCATAAATCCTGTCATCGCCCGTGCCACCCGTGAGCGTGTCGTTGCCCGCCCCGCCGAAGATCGCGACAGGCGTCCAGATATTCGCGCGAACTGAAATGCGGTCGTTCCCGTCCAATCCATCGATGCGAATGGAATTGGCGGGCCCGTCGAAAAACATCGACCAGCCCGTGCCGGAAAGGATGAATACGCCTCGCCCCTGCCGGGCGATGGCGATGGAATCGTTGCCATCGGTCCCCTCGATGCGCAGTTCGGGTCCCAGGGGCGTCAGCACGCTGCTCACGTCCAAAGGCAAGGCATCGAAAAGTTCACGAGCTTCGAGATTTTCGAAGCAAACGACGGACATGTTCCCTCTCCCAGTTACAAAACGCGACATCGCGAGGGGCAACGCCGCAATTTTAACATGCTGACAGGTTGAACGAACGAATTCGAGAATTGATCGACAGTCCTGATAAAAATGAGAAAATTTCGTGAGAAGGTGGGGAAAATTTTCGGATCAATTCGATTGACGATCAATCAGATGGGACGATTGGAGAATCGGCGCACTTCGATATGTTAATCCACGTCGGCTTGAAGATATCGATCAATCGCAGCGGCGGTCTTTTTTCCATCGCCCATCGCGAGAATAACGGTGGCAGCGCCGCGAACGATATCGCCGCCTGCAAAAACCCCGCGTTTGCTGGTCATTCCATCGGCATCGACCTCGATATTACCGAGTGAATTCAACTTCAGATCCGGGGTGGTCTGGGTCAGCAGGGGATTGGCGCGCGTGCCGATGGCTTCGACGATGACGTCGGCCTCGATGTCAAATTCGCTTCCGGGGATGGGAACGGGCTTTCGCCTGCCGGATGAATCAGGCTCGCCGAGTTGCATCCGAAGACAGCGAAGTCCTCTTGCCCATCCTTTTTCATCTCCCAGAATTGCGATCGGGTCGGTGAGCATCTGAAAAACGATTCCTTCTTCCTCGGCATGTTGAACTTCTTCGATGCGTGCGGGCATTTCCGCGCGTGACCGTCGATAAACCAGCGTGGCCGGACTGGCGCCGAGCCGTCGGCAGGTGCGCACGCCATCCATTGCGACATTTCCCCCGCCGATCACGACCGCCTTGCGTGGCCGCAGCACGGGCGTGTCGGCGCCGGGGTTATACGCCTTCATCAAATTCACTCGCGTCAGAAACTCATTGGCGCTGTAAACCCCTTTGAGATTTTCCCCCGGAATTCCCAAAAACACCGGCAGGCCCGCGCCATTGGCGATGAACACCGCATCAAACGAAAGTTCGGTCAGCAGATCGTCGATCGTATAAGTTCGGCCGATGATGACGTTGCATTCGATCTTCACACCCATTCGTACGAGCGATTCGACTTCATCCTGCACGATCTTTTTAGGCAAACGAAATTCGGGGATTCCATAAACCAGCACCCCGCCGGGCTGATGCAGCGCTTCGAAGACGGTGATGGCATGTCCCATGCGGGCAAGTTCACCGGCAGCGGTAAGCCCAGCCGGGCCGGCGCCGACGACGGCCACGCGATAACCCGTCGGCTTGGGATGATCGGCTGCTTTCCCGTCGCGATGCTGTCGAGCCCAGTCGGCGACGAACCGCTCCAAATATCCGATGGCAACCGGTTCACCCTTTTTGCCGCGTATGCAAAGCTGTTCACATTGTTTTTCCTGCGGACAGACTCGCCCGGATATGCCTGGCAGGGCATTGTCGCGATAGAGCGTCTCGGCAGCGCCGGCGAAATCACCCGCTGCCACGCGCGATACAAACGTGGGAATATCGATCTGCACCGGACAGCCGTTGACGCAAAGCGGGTCTTTGCATTCCAGGCACCGCTTGGCTTCCAGCATGGCGATCTGCTCGGGCAGGCCGAGATTCACCTCGTCGAACGATTTGGCGCGATCATCATGATCGCGGGCGGGCATGGACTGGCGCGCGATCCTCATTCGCTCGGCCGGCTTGAGTTTGGCGGGGTCTTGCGCCATTCAGCCTTCCCTGGCCTTGCAGGCGTGCTGCTCGTGCAGGCGATAGGTCGTCAATCGATCGGTCAGCTCGCGAAAATCGACCCGATGTGCGTCAAATTCCGGACCATCCACGCAGGCGAATTTCATCGTGCCATCGATCTGCACTCGACAGCCTCCGCACATGCCTGTGCCGTCCACCATGATTGGATTCAGCGATGCAATCGTGTGAATTCCCAGTGGCCGGGTGATTTCGGCCACCGCGCGCATCATCGGCACCGGGCCGGCACACAGCACCAGTTTTACCGCGACCGGCGATTCCTGAATCAATTGGCGAAGTCGATCCGTAACAAATCCCTTAAAGCCGTGGCTGCCGTCGTCGGTACAGGGATGGACGGCATCGCAGATGGAACCGAGCTGCTGTTCGAGAATGACATACGGTTTGCTGCGTCCGCCGATGATGGCGGAGACGCGATTCCCCCTGGCCTTGAGCGCGGCGGCTTGTGGAAAGATGACCGCCGTGCCCACGCCGCCGCCTACCAGAACCGCATGGCCGACGTTTTCGATTTCGGTCGCGCGTCCGAGCGGGCCGGCGACGTCAGATAGAGATTCCCCAGCCTCCATCGCGCACAGCCGCCGGGTCGTCGCGCCAACCGCTTGAACGATCAGGTCGATGGTATTTTGCGAGCGATCCGAATCCGCGATCGTTAGTGGAATCCGCTCACCCTCTTCATGGGTCCGGATAATCACAAACTGCCCCGGCGCGCAGTGTCGCGCCACGTGCGGCGCATCGATCGTCAACTGCCTGACTTGCGGTGCAAGCCATGAGGTTTTCAGGATCAAATCAGGCATGCCATTGAAGAGGAGTTTATTGTCCCATGAACTTGATCGCAATGGAATGAATTCCCTGCCAGAGAAGAGATTATCGGGCCTTAATCAGCGGATTTTGACGTGAAAGACCGAGAAAACGGCGTTGGCGATTAAGTCACGGCGGTGCGGGAACGATGACATTGCTGAGGTGTTGTCATGGATCAATCTCGTTCTGCGTCGTCATCCAATCCGGTTGAACCAGTGACCGAGCGTCGGGAAGGGCAGGGCCCTGACCGCCGAGAAACGGTCATCGACCGTCGAAGCGGACTGGATCGGCGTGTGGAGAGTTCTGAGGAATCGGGCTATCCCGGTTCGGAACGACGCGTCGCCGAGCGGCGCAATTCGACGGGCCTGGAGCGGCGGCGTGGTCCGGGCCGCCGGCGCAGCGACGATCGCAAGTCTGCCGAAGAGGGCGAAATGAACGCAGAACAGTTCGAATTCGTGATGGCCGTCGAAACCTACAAAAAAGTGAATAAGAAGATGTTCCCCACCTGGACCGAGGTGCTGGAAGTCATCACGCAGCTTGGATATCGCAAGGTTGAAGCCCGCACGATCCGGATGGACAACGTTCCGGAACCCGACTTGGCGAAAGTTGCTTGAATTGAAGAAACGTTCATGTGAATAACAAGCCCACGGCTCAGCCGTGGGCTTTTTGTTGATCTCAGGACGGCAGATCACTTTGTCCGCGCCGATTTCACGTCTCTTGCGCAAACACGTGTAGATACTGTTTGCAGGAAGGTTGCACTTTGACAGAGGCTTGAATGGCGATAATATCCCCTGCGCCCGCGCATCTATTAGCGGAACCTTGACCGCCCGCTAACATTCGTTCGTCTCGGCCATCCTATCTTGCCTCGGAGCCGCCATGGGTCCAGAAGCCGGATTTTTCGACACTCGCACAGGCAAGATCACCGCCATTGTGGGAATATTGGCAGCGGTGGCGGTGATTGTGTATAGCGTGTGGGGGTTTCTCGGGGCGTCGAACGCTGCCCAGTTGTCCAAGCATGGAAACTATATCGACGCTGCGACTGGCAAACCCTTTATGTATGAGATACATGAAGGGAGCAAAATTCCCGTGCCAGCCCCAAGCGGCGGCAATACGGGATATCCTGCTGAGTTGTGCTATTGGACCAAGGATGGCAAAGTGCGCAATGAACCCTTTCCAGTATTGTTGAACCGCTACATTCGCAAAACTGAACCAACCTTTTGCCCGGACTGTGGGCGGCTTGTCGTCATGCATAACCCCGCTCCTTCGCCCGGCCAGGCCCCGCCTCCATTGGAATCTGAATACGGTCAAAATAAGCAACCAAATGCGGAATGAATTGCGCTAAATGAACTCGGCTCGAAGAAATCATCGCGGATTCACGCTCGTCGAGCTTCTCGTCGTGATCGGGATCATTTCAGTCTTGATTGTGATTTTGTTGCCCGCACTGGGAAAGGCTCGCCGTAGCGCCCAGTCTCTCCAGTGCTTGTCCAATCTTCGTTCCATTGGTCAGGCAATGACGATTTACGTCACAGAGTCCAAAGGTTGGATTCCCGGTTCAGCAATGACTTCGAGCCGTCATTTTTTTGCTGATCCATTCATTACTCCGGTGGGCAGTCATACTGCGGCCAACTCGGCGCCGAATTTACTCGTTACATCAGCTGCCAATGTTCCGCCGGGCCCGATCTCGGTCCATGATTGGATTGCCCCTCTGGCCAAAGTCATGAATCTCACCTTGCCCGAAACGCGAGATGCGGGCATTCGATATGCTGCCTATCGCAAGATGAATATTTTTCTTTGCCCGGCAAATGAGGGCGTGCTCAATATTACATTCTCGGTAGGAACCGCAACTGATCCCGGAGCAGGTCAACAACTTGGCTATGCGACTGCCCTGATGTTTCTACTGACAAGCGGCGACCCAACGACCGGCGTGACCGGAGTGACTCGCGTGAGCACGGGCACTGTCACAGCGACTCATTCGGGCTGGCCATTTTTGCCCATGTCTTACACGCCTCGAATCACCAAGGTTGGAAAGACCTCTGATAAGATTTACGCCGCCGATGCAGGTAAATTCAGTAATGCCACCGGGGTTCCGGACTTCAATATCACACCTTCGCCGACTGCAAATTCGCCGAGTCGTAATTCCGGACCCTTCACGGATTTTGGCGCTTGGACTATAGCGACCGGCGCTTACGATCGACGCAAGATCAACGGTTTATCCTCAACGGTGGACAGCCGGATATTCTCATTCCGACATGGTGCGGTTGGGCCAATGCAGCGGTATGGAACCATGGCCCTCAATGCGGTGTTTTATGACGGCCACGCAGAAACTCTGGATGAGTTTGAAGCGACTCATCCACGCTACTGGATCCCATCCAACTCTATCATCAAGTCCGGCGATTTGCTGCCGCCTGACGTTATGGCAAAACATCTCCCATTAATAAATTCGCAACCCTACGTTGTGCCCTGACTGCTGAAAGTTCGATATCATTGATATTGATGAGGCTTGTGATCGCTCTCATGTTCTTAATTGCGCTGGCGGGTTGCGATCGTTCCCCCTCAACCTCTGCCCGGGTGGTTCGAGCGCCGACTAAGACTGTCGTTCAGATCAAGCCGATCACCCAGCTCCCACCCAATCGTGTGGTGCATGTGGCTGTCGATCTGCTGGGCAACGTTCTTTACACCTACGAATCCGACAAAGGCGACGACGGCGCGATCATCGTCGGTGATGATGGCGTGCCTCGCGCCACGCAGCTCACCTCAGCCAATATCCTTGCAGCCATGGGAGAAAGTTTCGGCGGCAGCGGGGTGATTCAGGACCTCGTTGCCGCGCCCGATGGATCCATCCTGTTTTATTTCATCGGCGGCAAGGGTCGCAACATCCGCGCCTGTCTTGGCCGGTTTCTCCTCCGCAACCAGTCCATCAAGGTTTTGTTCGACACCGCCCAGCTCAAACGCATCACCGGAATGGATTCGTCGATCGAACTGGCGCGCGGATCGCTTATGATCTCCGATAGGCGAGTCAGCTTTTTCCTGCGGCATATCGATGCGTGGGGACTGTTCACGTTCGATTCCTACAAGATCGTAGCCGGCGATGAATCGCAGCTCACGCGCGTCTTCTCCAAGGTCATTGCAGATGGCGAGGAACTGAACCTGTCCCAGCCTCGCTATGAACTGGCGGCCGGTCCGTTGACGGATGTGCTGCTGCTGGATCATTCCAGCGGCACGCTCTGGCAGGTTGATTCCACCGGACAGGCCACCGTTCGCAGGATTCTCACCGGCCTGCCTCGCGATCTGTCGCTGCCGCTGATGGTCAAGCCCGATTATCTCGTGCTGTTCGCAGCCGACTCGGACATGCTCGACATCGATGGGGTGGAAATCCTCAAACGCATCATGCCCAAGGTCAACTATCCCGCGCTCGTGCAAATCAAGGGAAAAGAGATGACCGAGATCGGGCGCGAAGACCTGCGAACCACTCCCGGACTGCCTGCCTTTGCCATGCGAATTCATCAGCTCGTTCCTCATCCCAAGGAAGGCTTTGTCGGGTATGACCCAGCCTCGGGGCAACTGGTGCAGTTGAAACTGGTTCAGGAATGAACTTTACCCGGCAATTTTGCAGAGGATCTCACACCCCTGTTTCAACTTGTCATTGGTCGTCGCATAGCTGATTCGAAAGTGCGTATCCCGTTCTGAAAAGACGTTGCCCGGGATGATCAGCACATTGTTTTCGATGGCCTTGGCGACGAATTCCGAAGCCGTCATTCCAGCCGGTGCTTTGGGAAAAATATAAAACGCACCTGAGGGTCGAACGATTTCGAATTTGGTTTGCAGGATATCGTTGACGATGTCGCGCTTGCGGCGATACGCCTCGACCGCCTGGTGCATCGGAACATCGAGCGCTTTGACCGCCGCGAATTGCAACGGCGAAGGCGCACACACAAACGTATATTGCTGAAGCTTGGTCATCTGGGAAATAATTTCCGCAGGACCGGCCGCATAACCCAGCCGCCAGCCGGTCATCGCGTGACTCTTGGAGAATCCTCGCAGAATGATCGTCTTGTCGTAGATCACAGCCGGCGAGTAAAGCCCTGCCCGCTGCCCGCCGCCTGCTGCCTGCTCGTACAAAAACGGCTCGTAAATCTCATCCGAAAGAATCAGCAGATCATGTTTTTTTGCCAGTTCGACGGCAGCGCGAATCTCGGCGTCGCTCATCACCACGCCGGTCGGATTGCTTGGCGAATTCAGGATCAGCACCTTGGTCTTGGGCGTGATGACTTTCTCCACGCGGTCAGCATGGAATCGAAAATCAGGATAACTATCGACGATCACCGATTTTCCGCCCGCCACGGTGAGCAGGTGCTTGTACATCACAAAATAGGGATCGAGAAAGACGGCTTCGTCGCCGGGGTCGATGATCGCGAGGATCGCCAGCAGCAAGCCGCCGCTCACGCCGCTGGTGATAAGCACCTCGCCGACATCCCGGCCGATCTCTTTGGACAGATCGGCACGCAATCGTTCGCGTAGCGGCGCGATTCCCTGGGTCTGTGTATATCGATTGTCTCCGCGGCGAATGGATTCGATGGCGGCTTCCTTGACGACCTCGGGAACGTCGAAATCCGGCAGGCCGATCGAAAAGTTGATCGGGTCTTTCATTTTCGCAGCCAGGTCAAAGACCTTGCGAATGCCCGAGGCATCGACGCCCATGGCGCGGCGGGAGATGTAGGAGGCGGGGTCTTTCATGTTCGCATCGTTGAGCGGCCCCACTTGTGGAGCGTGTCCCGGGATGTTTTTCCAGACAGACACGCCCCGCAAGCGGGGCCGCTAAAAGCTCGATACTGAAATTACTTCTTCTTGGCAGCGGGGGCGGCGGCTGCGGGGGCAGCGCCCTTGGCCGCAGGAGCTGCGCCTTTGGCGGCGGGGGCAGCGCCCTTCGCGCCGGCAGCGGGTGCAGCACCGGCTGCCGGAGCCGCGCCTGCTGCTGCTGTACCCTCGGCGGGTGCTTCCTTCTCAGCCTTGTGCACTTCCTGCTTGCGATGGCCAACCTTCGGCAGACCAAACACACTCTTGGCGTCGGTCCACTTTTCCTCTTCTTTAAGCTTGTCCAGACGCTCCGCCCGGGTCAGGACGTTGCGATGTCGGATCAATGCATTGGCGCTCTTCAGGCTTCGGTCCAGCGACATAAGGCTCCCATTCAAAAACCGCAAATTCGGGCTGGGAATAATAGCGAGCGGGGCGGTTTCATACAATACAGGGGGTAATCGGAGTCGATTACTTTACCTTGATGGGGCCACGAACTTGCTCATAGTGAATCACCGCAGTGAACTTTGCTCGCCGATTAGCCGATTACACGAGGAAAAACAGATGGTATTGGTGCAGTTTGATGTGACACGGCCTTTCCAGGCCGTGCAAACTACCGCATGGGCCGAAAAGCCCATGTCACAATAAACTCTCCTTTTTTTCTTCAAACTGCACCAGTACCAACCAATAGTGCCAAACAAAAACCTAATATACAGCGGCATAATGTGAGTTTTTAACAAAGTAACATGGGCTTTCAGCCCATGAGCACGGGCTGAAAGCCCGTGTCACGTTTGGAAAGTCATCAGTGGCTGAATCTTCGCGTTGAACATTTCCTTCCAGACTTTGAGTTTCAGGAAACCCGTCCAGATTTTACCATTCAACTCAAAATGACGTTTGGAGATTCAACGTCAATAAATCCCCTGCGATCAAAAACCATCTTGATTGACTATGATACCCCCCGTGCCATCTGCCTCAACACCAACAGCCGAGAGCGTGCTTCAGCAAAGCGGTCTTCGTCGCACGCCGGTGCGTCTGGGCGTGATTGATTTATTGATGCGCAGCGGGCGGCCGATGAGCGTGCCGCACATCCTTGCAAAGATGAAAGGCACGGTAGACACTGTCACGGTCTACCGTACTTTGCACGCATTTGTGCGCAAAAAGCTGGTGCATCGGGTGCGTGGGTCGGATCGATCCTGGCTGTATGCGATCAGCGTGTCGGACGAAAGGCCTCAACATCTGCATCCTCATTTTGTATGCGATGACTGCGGCAAGGTGGAATGTCTCGAACACGTGCAGATTCCCCATACGCTGCTGTCTTCGTTGGGTGTGAACGGAAAATATAAAGTGCGCTGGCCGGAAGTGGTCCTGCACGGACTCTGCCCCAAATGTCATCTGTAAGAGAAAACAAGGAGAATGTCATGCGCGGTTTCGTCGGAGGGATGATCGTTTGGACAGGGATGTTGCTCACCTCCGTTGGACTGGCGCAGACGACCGCGCCGGCGACCCAGCCGATTGCAGCCGATCAAACCACACCGCAGGGCACGCTGGTGATCCTCACCCGCGCCATGCAATCCGGAGATTCCGCTTCGGCCAAGCCGTTGCTGCATTCGGTCAAGCCGGATGAAGCATCGCTGGCGGACATGCTCATTCAATCGATCGATGTCAATTCGCAATATAAGAAGGCGGTCGCGAAATCGTTCGGCGCGGATATCGCTGATCGAATGGCGGGCAGCGATGCCGATGAGACCGAGGCGGAGGCGCGCATCGGCAAAGCCAAGGTCACCATCAGCGGGGACAGCGCCATTGTCGAGTCCGAACCGGCTGGCGATCCGATCAAGCTCATTCAAGTGGACGGCAAATGGAAAATCTCCATCGCATCGTTCGGCGGCGATCAGATCGCGCAGGCCAAGCAGCAGATGAAAATCCGCATGGATATCATCGCCCAGGCGACAACCGAACTGGGTCAGGGCAAATTCAAGAAAGTCGAAGAATTGCAGGAGGCGCTGGACAGCCGCCTGGCGCTGGCGATGCTGCAAGCGTCTCAGGCGCAGAGCGCAGCCCCTTCCCAACCCGCCAGCGCCCCGGCGATGGCGCCTTAATCCAACGATGTTCGGGTTTAAGCTTATCCGTTTAGCGCCGCCGCTTGCGGCGGGTTTTGAAGTCCAGAGCCCGCCGCAAGCGGCG